>JBFEWI010000016.1:0-16119 GCA_041546475.1 Sulfurovum sp. | reverse complement strand
TGTGGATCGTCTGTACAATGGCGTAGATAAGTGCATTCATGATGCTACCTCCAGTAAATATGGTTTGATAAGCGGATAGATCAGGGAAAGATCAGGTCCGTGTTCAGCACCCGTGAGGATGAGTCTCAGCGGTGTAAAGAAATCTTCCCCTTCCAGGCCGCTCTCTTTCAGTATGTGTGCTTTAAATTCGTTAAAGTCATGGATCATAGGGGCATTTTGAATAATGTCTTCCAACGTATGCATCTGGGCACTCCATTTACCTTCAAAATCTTTGGGTGCAAAGATAGGGTTGATCTTCGATTCAAGTTCATTGATCGTAGATGCCTCTTCAAGGTAAAGCTTGGCCAATTTTCCGATGTCTGTATCTGCAAAACCGAAGAGTGTAGAGAGACGTTTGTCATCCATTCTTCTAAGGTGTTCTTTGTTGATAGAACGGAGTGCATCGATATCAAACCTTACCGGTGAGTTGGAAAGTGTGCTTAGATCGAACCACTCCAGTGCCTCAGGCATAGTAAAGATCTCTGTTGGGGTCTCATTGCCAAGCAAGATCAGGTAGTTAGCGATCGCATCGGGGATGAAGCCTTGTTCAAAGAGCCATTTGACTGAGCCGGCATCATCATCTCTGCTCATCTTTTTACCCTCAGCATTCAGGATCATAGGAAGGTGTGCATACTCGGTCTCCTGTTCATAGCCAAGAAGTGCTTTGATATGCGTTTGTTTAGGTGTGTCTGAAAGATGCTCTTCACTGCGTATGACAAGAGTGATCCCTGAGATCATATCATCACAGGCAGAGGCAAAGTTATACGTTGGTGTGCCGTCAGTATCTAAAATGACAAAAGAGTCTACTTCATCAGATGCTGTTTCGATATCTCCTTTGAAAAGGTCATGGGTGACTATCGGTGCATCAGGAGTCTTGATGCGCAGGACAAAAGGCGTCTTCTCTTCTTTGAGCTTGTGAAGCTCTTCTGCACCCATAGAAGAACATCGCCCACTATAGCGGTAAGCGACCTTATTCTCTTCTGCCTCTTTTCTGTCAGCATCAAGCTGTTCGGGTGTACAGGTACAGACAAATGCTTTTTTTTCTTCAAGGAGCCTTATTGCCAGTGTCTGGTGGATATGGAGGTTTTCACTCTGGTGAGAGACGCTGTCGTGAGGCAGTGCAAACTTCTCAAGGATATCCATGATCTCCGTATCTTTTCCGGTGATGTTTCGCTCTTTGTCCATATCTTCTATACGTACAATGAAGTTGACATCTTTTTGTTTAGCAACCATGTAATTGAATATAGCAACACGAAGGTCTTCTATAGACATATCGCCGGTCGGTGATGGGGCAAATCTAAGCATGTATCCTACTCCAAAAGTTGTGCGTTTATAAGAGTGTAATTATAGTGGGATTAATTTATAAATATTTTAAAGTGACATAGGTTTCGCTATGCTTTTTCACTTTGAGAACTTCTCACTACCCAGCGTGCCATTTCCTTGCAGAGAATACCTGTATCTAAGATGTGATAAGCTCTAATTGGATAAAATACAACTTTAAAATCAAAAGGTTTAATAAGAATGAGTGAGAGCAAAGATTTTTTACGTACTATTGTTGAAGAAGACCTAGCATCAGGCAAGTATAAAGAGGTGTATACAAGGTTTCCTCCAGAGCCTAACGGTTTCCCGCATATCGGACATGCCAAATCCATCACTATAAATTTTGGAATTGCACGTGATTATCATGGTCGCTGTAACCTTAGAATGGATGATACCAACCCCACTACAGAAGACACGAAATATGTTGAAGCACTCAAAGATGCTGTAGAGTGGCTTGGATTCAAGTGGGATAACCATGTACGTTATACCTCTGATTATTTTGATAAACTTTACGAGTATGCAATAGAACTTATTAAGATGGGTAAAGCTTACGTTGACTCCCTTGATGAAGAGACTATGCGTGAATACCGTGGTACTATTACAGAACCAGGAAAACGCAGCAAATATGCCGAGCGTAGCGTAGAAGAGAACCTAGACCTTTTTGAGAGAATGAAAAACGGTGAATTTAAAGACGGTGAACATGTTCTGCGTGCCAAGATAGATATGTCTGCGGCAAATATGAAGATGCGTGATCCTCTTTTATACCGTATACGTCATGCCCACCACTACAGAGCAGGAGATAAGTGGCATATTTATCCAATGTATGACTTTGGCCACTGTCTCTCTGACTACATTGAAGGGATCACACACTCTATCTGTACCTTGGAGTTTGAAAACAATAGAGATATCTATGACTGGGTACTCGATGAACTGAATCTAACACCTCCAAGACCTTATCAGCATGAGTTTGCAAGGCTTGGTATCAACTATACGGTCATGAGTAAAAGATTGCTTTTAGAACTGGTGAATGAAGGAAGGGTAAGCGGCTGGGATGACCCTCGCCTTCCAACAATCGCCGGATATAGAAGAAGGGGGTATACGCCGGAGTCTATACTGAACTTCTGTGATCAGATAGGTATAGCAAAAGCAAACTCAACGGTGGATGTCTCACAGTTGGAGTTTTGTATCAGAGATGACCTCAATACAAAAGTGCCGCGTGTAATGTGTGTTCTTGATCCGCTCAAAGTCACCATTGAAAACTATGAAGGTTCAGAAGCACTTGATGCGCCGTACTACCCGCATGATGTGCCTAAAGAGGGTTCAAGAAAGATCCCTTTTTCAAGAGAGATCTTTATTGAGCGTGATGACTTTATGGAAAACCCTCCAAAGGGTTACTACCGTCTGACACCAGAGCAGCCGGTGAGACTGAGACACGCCTATATCATCACGTGTAAGGAAGTGATCAAAGATGCTGAGGGCAATATCACAGAGATAAAAGCTGAGTATCATCCGGACTCCAAAAGTGGTGCTGATACCAGTGGTATCAAGGTGAAAAGTGCGATCCAGTGGGTTGATGCAAACGAGGCTAAAAGTGTTGAGCTGAGACTCTATGACAGACTCTTTAAAGATGAAGCCCCTGAAGGGTTGGAAGATATCAATCCTGATTCTTTAAAAGTGGTCAAAAATGCGCTGATCGAGCCTGCTGTGATCACAGAGAAACCTGATGAGAGATTCCAGTTTGAACGACAGGGGTATTTTTATGCCGACCCTGTTGACTATACCGATGAAGCACCGGTCTTCAATAAGATCGTCGGACTTAAAGACTCCTGGAGTAAAAAGAAAAAAACAACTGCACCTTCACCTAAGCCTCAAGCTAAAAAAGTGCAGATCGATGGTGAAGTAGAGCCTATGAGCGAAGCTGAGAAAGCACTGTTTGACAAGTATACGGGTGAGCTTAAACTCAATAGTATGGTTGCTGATATTTTAGCCAGAGATGAGCAACTCTCTTCTTTTTATGAAGAGGCGCTGTCTGTAAACAATAGTCCTGTCTCTATCGCAAATATCGTAGCCAATGAAGTAGCAAGAGAGTTAAAAGAGAAGCAGGCAGATACACTGAAGTTTGATGCAAGACAGATAGCTGAGCTTGTGAAGATGGTCGATGATGGCACGATATCAAGTAAAATTGCCAAACAAGTATTTGAAGAGATGACGAAAAGCGGAGAAGATCCTGCACAGATCGTTGAAGCCAAAGGGCTTGTACAGATCAGTGACCCGGCACAGATTTCACCGATTATTGATGACGTTATTGAAAAAAACCCGGATAACGTTGAAAAGTTCAAAGCAGGAAATACAAAATTATTGGGCTTCTTTGTCGGGCAGGTACTCAAAGCCACAGGGGGAAAAGCAAACCCGCAAGTGGTCAATGAACTGGTGGCTGAGAAGTTAAAATAATAAAAGAACACAAACAACTAATTAAACACCTCTTGGTTTAAGAGGCTGTTTTCCTCGTTGCACCTCCTGTAGGGTGGAAAAGGATACATATGAATCATACAATTGACCTGACCATCAAACCGCAATATATCAAAAGCTACAGAAATGGATATCCTCTGATCTCAAAAGACTCTATTGTGGACTGGGGAAAAATCAAAACAGAAGGAACGATCGTTCACCTGTTTGATGATAGAAAAAAGTTTATCGCGAAAGGGTATTACGGTATCCAAAACAAAGGGCATGGCTGGGTACTCTCTTATAATAAAGAGGAAAAGATCGATGTTGCGTATTTCAGTCACAAGATAAAAGCAGCCCTCCAATACCGAAATGATCTCTACAAAGATGAAAATACTACCGCATTCAGGGTATTCAACGGTGAAGGCGATGGAGTAGGCGGCTTAACGATAGATTATTTTGACGGCTTCTATCTGGTGACCTGGTACAGTCTGGGTATGTATGCATTTAAAGATGCTATCCTGTCAGCACTGAAGTCTCAGGTCGAGTATAAGGGTATCTATCAGAAAAAGAGGTTCGATGCCAAAGGTCAATATCTTGATGACGAGGAGGATTTTGTCTGTGGCAGCAGAGGAGAATTTCCTCTTATCATAAAGGAAAACGGTGCAAATTTCGCTATCTATTTGGATGACGGACCGATGGTGGGTGTCTTTTTGGACCAGAGAGAGGTAAGGAAAACACTTCGCGACAGTTATGCCAAGGGAAAGCGTGTACTTAACACCTTCTCTTACACCGGAGCATTTTCCGTCTTTGCAGCGCTGGGCGGTGCTACGAAGACAACAAGTGTGGATCTTGCCAAACGAAGCCGCAGCAGAACAGAGGAGCAGTTCCGCATCAACGGCATTGATCCAGAAGCACAGGATATTATCGTTGAAGATGTCTTTCACTACTTTAAATATGCGGTCAGAAAAGAGATACTGTTTGACGTGGTGGTGCTCGATCCGCCCAGTTTTGCCAGATCGAAAAAACATACCTTCTCTGTAGCAAAAGACTATGTCAAACTACTCAAAGAGGCGATACAGATCACACAGAAGGGCGGTGTGATCGTTGCCTCGACGAATTATGCGAATTTGAACATGGCCAAATTCAAAGCGTTTATTGAAAAGGCATTCAAGGAACTCGGCGGAAAGTACAAGATAGAACATACGTTCTCTCTACCCAAAGATTTCAGGGTCATGGAGAAATTTAAAGAGGGAGATTATCTGAAGGTAGCATTCATCAGAAAGATATCATAAATGCTGTAATTTTACCAAAACAAAGCCTGTTAACCATTTTATGCTATGATATATTTCCAAACATAGAATGAAAATGATTATGGGGAACGGTGTGTCTTATCTATATCAAGGATAAAAGATGCAAAAAATAATATTTTTAGTACTTTTTTCTTCTCTTTCCCTTCTCTATGGAGATAGTCAGTTAAAGGTGCTTGACCTTTCAGACTCACACTATGAAATCGGCGAATCGCTGCTGGAGTATGAGGATACGACTGCAAAAATGACATTACCCGAGATACGCCGTCTCTCTTCTAAAGATTTTACACCACTCAACAGACCCGTAGCAAGCCATCCCTTTACAAATTCAGCATTCTGGTACCAGTTTAAAGTGATCAATAAAGAAAACAGACCTGTATCCAGAGTGATCATATTTGAACCGGCATGGCTTGACTCCGTGAACTACACTATTATCTCTTCACAAGGAGAGGTAAAGACCTATCAGGGCGGGAATACATATCCGTATGCAAAAAGAGCGCTTGATCACTATCTGATCAATTTTGAACATACGTTTGAACCGGGTATCTCTACCGTGTATGTTCAAGTCAAAACAAGAGATCCTTTTATTGTTGCGCTGTCTCTTATGGACAAAGCAGCATTTTTAGCCGAAGAGATCGATGCATCGATGTATATCGGTTTGGTCTATGGTGGTATTGTTGCGATGCTTTTCTATAACCTTTTTCTCTATTTTGGTACGAAGGCCCGCTACTATGCCTATTATGTGCTCTTCTTGGGCGCCTTTTTTGCGATGAATGCTTTTTATAACGGTTATACGTTCATGTACCTCTTCCCCAATTCACCTGCCGTGCAGAACTGGGGACAGTCTATCTCGATCTATTTTTATACTGTGGCTGCACTGTTTTTTGCAAGATCATTTTTGAACTTTGTCAAATACCATCATACCCTTTACATCACCACAAGATACCTGATCATTGGTATTGTCGTTGCTGCAGTACTCACCGCTGTAACCGGAGGCTATCATTATCATGTGATGTTTGCTGTCATATCCTTACTTTTGGTCAGTATCTATCTATTTGCTATTTCTCTGTATAGTTTGGTCACAGGGAATCGTTCAGCCCGGTTTTTTCTTCTTGGTAGTGCCAGTGGTCTGATCGGTGCTTCTATTACTGCCTTGACCATCATGTCGTATATCCCGTATACCTATCTGACCTATAAAGCAATTGACCTAGGGATCTACCTGGATGTGGTGCTGTTATCGATGGCATTGGCTGATCGTATGAAGATGACACAGGAGAAAAAGGTCATAGCAGAAAAAGAGGCAAAGACGGATATCTTAACGGGACTCTATAACCGTAGGGCTTATTATGATATCTCTCACAAAGAGTTCCAGAGACTCATACGGCATAATAGATGTCTCTCTATCATTATGTTCGATATAGACCATTTTAAGGAGATCAACGATACCTATGGACATGATGCGGGGGACAATGTATTGAAATGTGTTGCAAACATTGTCAAGGGTGTGATCCGTGAGTATGATTATGCTTTTAGAATGGGTGGGGATGAGTTTTTGGTCCTGTTGCCCGAAACCAATGAGAGACAGGCTTTGTTCCTTGCAGAACGTATCAGAAAAAGGGTAGCGAATAAAAGGTTCATAGAGAAAGACGAGAAGTTCTTTATTACTGCCAGTTTTGGTATCAGCCAGTATAACCATATTGAAAGAAGCATAGTATCAATTGTAAAAAGGGCAGATAAAGCACTCTATTATGTGAAAGAGAGCGGCCGAAATAATGTAAAAGTATTAGATAGGTTTATCAGAGTGTAGGTGTTGCAGATAACACTCTGACACTAGGGTGTACCTATGAAGCCAAATAATAGTCCAAAGTAAATGTCATATCCTCATCCAGATCAAGGTTCGCTCTCATCCAGTTAATGTAGCCTCTGTCTTCATGCACGACTTCAGCGATCTCTCTGTCTTTGTATTTCCCGAATTTGAAGGTTTTCATCATGACCGGGGTTTGGGTGAGTTCAGCCAGTTTTTGCATAGGGTTTATACCGGCAAACTTCTCCTGTGTCAGACGTACAAGTTTTGAAAGCAGCAGTTTCATGACAAGTACATCACCTATCGCATCATGTGCCTTGATCGTGATACCAAGCTTTTGCGCTTCTGCCTCTTCGATCTGATAGAGTCCCAGTGCGTAGCGAAGATACTGCAGTCTGTGATTAGGGCTGTCAGGAAGCAGGTGTTTGGCACAACGTAGGGTATCTATCAGGGTATAGTGATTTTCAAACCCCTCTTTTTGAAGCATGCCCAGATCAAAGGCAATATTATGTGCGATCAGGTAATTCTCTTTTTGGTTGAATTGCTGTATCTTGAGTGCAAAATCCGTTTCATCATAAAGGCCCTTGTCAGCTATGATCTCCGGTGTGATATTGTGTACTTCCATCGCCTCTATGCTGATGGGTACAGGAGCCATACAGAGTTCATCAAAGACTTCGATCTCATCTTTACTGTGTACGATCATCGCACCTACCTGTATGATGCGGTCTGGTTCCTGATTTCCTGTGGTCTCTGTGTCGAAAAGTACGTATTTTGCCATGCTTTATCCTTGTTTTATGAAGATAGATGGTATCGTATTTTATCTGACAACCCCAACCCTAAATGACAAATGGTATAATACTGCATATATTATGAACGGTTTGTCCAGGGTGACAAACCGTTCGATTACAGGACAGACAATGGCTAAACACTTTACTTCGATCATCTCCGGTGCATTTGGAAAATTTGCTTCCAAAGCATTCCCGTCACCGATACAACATTTTATTAACAAAGGCTATGTAAAACTTATGGGGCTTGACATGAGTGAGTTTAAAGATCCCACTGAATATCCTACACTGAATAAACTCTTTACGAGGGCTTTTGAAACACCTAGAGCCTTACCTGAAGAGAAAGATGCTTTGATCTCAGGTGTGGATGCACTCATCACGGATGCAGGAACGATCAAGGAGGGGAAAGCCTATCAAATCAAAGGAATGAGCTACAGTATAGAGGAACTTTTTGGCGAGTATCACAAGAGTGCTGTGGATAGAGTAGAAGGAGGAGAGTTCATCAACTTTTATCTCTCTCCCAAGGATTACCACCGTTATCATATGCCGATGAGACTCAAAGTGAGATCACTGACACATATACCAGGTAAACACTATCCGGTGAACTTCCCGCTGCTTCGCCATAAGGTGGATCTCTTCATTGAAAACGAAAGAGTGGTCATAGAGTGTGAAGATGAGAAGGGCAGAACGCAGGTGCTCGTGCTTGTGGCTGCACTCAATGTAGGACAAATGGTCGTCACTTTTGAAGAGAAAGTGAGAACGAACTCGGAGATAAGAGAACCGGTACATTATGAGTATGAGGATTTCTGGGTAGATAGGGGAGAGTTCTACGGCTGGTTTGAGATGGGATCAACGATCCTGACCTTTTCAGAGAAAGGGAGTATATTCCCCGAAGTCGCTATCAATCAAAAAGTAAAATTTACTGATATTTTGGGTAAAGTATTATAGAAGTTCACAATAAAAGGGAGAGAGGATGCAAATTAAAGAGATAGAAGAGTATGCACAGGTCCGTGCGAAAGCAAGGGCTTATCTTTGTTATATCATAGGACGACATATTTCTCAAACGATCATCAATGGTGATGTATCTACTGTACTTGCAAAGTTGGAACCGCTGAACGAGACCATCACTCAGGCAGAAGCGATCTATGCACTGGATGGTAAAGGTATACAGATCACTGAAAATATCTCTAAGAATAAAAAACTTAGAGGTATCGGTAAAGGTGAAGATAGAAGTGACAGGGCTTACTACTATAGAACACTAAGAGAGCATCGTTGTAGCTTGACCGAACCATACCCGTCTAATTTGAGCAATGAGATGGTCGTTACTGTATCATTTCCTATCGTAAATGAAAAAGATGAATTGATCAGTATTATCTGTGTAGATATCACTTTGGCAAATATATTGCGTATGGTGCACCCAAGCTCTATCGACTCATTTTCGGGAACATTAAGTAAAGTGGCATATACAGCCTTCTCTTTAGCACTTGCCGGTGTGTCTTTGTTACTTTTTGTCAAAGGTATCACGGCATTTTTGCATTTTGGTATTGACTTTTCTGCCATTGACATCAATGAGATGTTTAAAGCCACCATTCTTTTGACCCTCTCTCTGGCCATTTTTGACCTGGTCAAAGCGATATTTGAGGAAGAGGTTTTAGGAAAAGAGAAAAAAGACAGTACAGGAGAAGGACACCAGACCATGATACGGTTTTTGGGCTCCATTATCATTGCACTATCCATCGAAGCTTTGATGCTTGTATTTAAGTTTGCGCTTACAGACCCGGCCCAGCTTTTGTATGCTGTCTCTCTACTTACCGGGGTTGCCTTACTTTTAGTGAGTCTCTCTATCTACGTGAAGTTCATCCAGGCAAGAACTAAGAATACGGAGAAGATGAAATAGTGGATAAAAAACTGATCATTTTTGATATGGACGGTACTTTGGTCAACTCTTCGTTGACCATAGCCAATGCGATCAATTATGTACGTAAAAACCTGGGCTTTGAACCTATGGCCCAAGAGTCTATATTAAGATTGGTGAATGACCATACCATCAATCCTGCACAAACCTTTTACCATGCAAAAGCCTTTGACAGGGACCATGAGAAATGGTTTTCGGAGTATTATACGAAAAATCATCAACATGAACTGGTACTCTATGAGGGGATTAAAGAACTGCTTGATACCCTGAAGGGCAAAGGACATGATCTGGCAGTAGCGACCAATGCTTACAGAGGTTCAACGATAGAATCCCTGACACATCTGGAAGTGTATGAGCATTTTGATGCGATCGCCTGTTATGATGATGTGCCGCAAGGAAAGCCACATCCGGACATGCTTCATAAAATACTGGATGAACTGGGACATAGCAGCCATAATGCACTTTTTATCGGTGATGGTCCTCGTGATGCATTGGCAAGCCAAAGGGCGGAGATAGACTATATTATGGTAGACTGGGGTTTTACGGACCATACAGAGGCTGTCCGAAGTGTTGATGAACTGCACACCTTACTGCTGCGTTGAATAATACCTTTACGCTTTAGCCATCTTACCTTTGAAAAATAGTATGCATGAGATCATTATTGCAAGACCCGATACGATCAAAAAGAGTCCTTGAATCCCGTATAGGTGTACAATTGGCTGCAGGAGCAGAGGAGAAGAGAACTGTCCCAGAAAGAAACTTGATGCAAGGACTCCCGAAGCCTTTCCCCTTTTATGGGCCGGTACTGTCGCAAGAAACCATGAATTGGTATTGACAAGGATCAGGCCAAACCCGATACCTATGAATGCCGTGCTGTAGAAAAGCTGTGCAATGGAATGGGCTTGAGAAATGATGAACAGTCCGATGCCAAAAAAGATAAACGTAATGATATAGATATGTACATAGGAGAACCTTGCTTTGAGCCTGGCATACTGCCTGGAGGTCAGTGCATTGAATATCATCGCTGTGGCAATGACCAATCCTATCGTACTTGGCTTTCCATGCAACGTCTCTATAATGAGATAAGGCAATTGGGTAGGCAGCATATAAAAAAGTACCATCGCAAAAAAAGCAGTGAAATAAATAGGCCAGAGTCTGCTTTCTATCTCTATATCACTTTCCACATGCTTATGCTTTTCGGGCTCATAGAGCGAGGTAAGCAAGAGAGGCAGAAAGAGAAGAGGCAAGAGGTAGATCGCAAAAGGATAGGACCAATGCAGTTGCGCAAGCATACCGCCAGAGGTGATAAAAACTATCCCTCCCATCGCTACGGCCATCCCCTGAACAGACATAAATTTATGCCGTGCTGCTTCATCAAGGTAATCACCTATGAGTGCAGTAGAACTGGTCATTAGCAGTGCAACAGCTATGCCCAGTACTGCCCGGCCTGCAAGAATGGCATAGAAGTTCTCAAGATAAAACCCTGAACTTCCGCCCACTACAAAGAGGATGATCCCCGTATAGAGCGGTTTTAGCCTGCCAAATTTATCTACAATGATCCCGGCTATCGGGGCAAAAAGTGCAATCATGATGGAAGGAATGGTCAACATCAGTTTTGAAAGAAATTCGATATGGGTAAGGTGGCTGAACGTTTGACTGATAAGGGGAAGTGAAGAGACGACAGTAATACCGGACATCACACCCATTGTTGCGATCAATAGCAGTGAAACCTGTATCCTTTTGTTTAGTGTGTTAGACATGTGCAGCTTTATAGGTAAATTTATTGTCAGATCGATTATACCCTTTTTTTAATGTTGAGGTAATGAGTTGATGGCGTAATATAATCCGGATTTTGCTATATTACGCAAAAAATGCAAAGAGGAATTCCAATGTCCAAAACGCTCATTACCGATCTTTTTTCTTTACTTCTTATAGGGGTATCTTTCCTGGTGCCCTCTGACTATCATGAGTTTCTGCTGTTTGCCGGGCTTTTTGCGCTTTCCGGGGCGGTTACAAACCAGCTTGCCATCCATATGTTATTTGATAAGGTACCGTTGTTATACGGATCAGGTGTGATAGAAAAAAACTTTACGGCGTTTAAATCCTCTATCCGTGAGATGATGATGAAGCAGTTCTTTACGAAAGAACAGCTGGGAGACTTTTTTGCAAAAGAGGAGGAGAAGATCGATCTAAGACCTTTGGTCGAAGGAGCAGACTTCTCTCCTGCTTTTGATGCACTCTCTAAAACGGTGATGGAATCGAAGTTCGGTGGAGCCATTGCGATGTTCGGAGGAGAAGCAGCCTTGGAAGGTTTACGTGATCCTTTTTCGAGAAAGTTAAAGGGTGCTGTAGGTGCCATCGTCTCTTCTTCTGCTTTTAAAGCACAGCTTGACCATCATATACAAAGCTCGGCTTTGAGTGAAGATATGCTCGCTTCGGTTGAAGCACTGATCACAAGAAGGCTGGATGAATTGACACCTAAAATGGTGAAAGACCTAGTGCAGGAGCTGATCAAAGAACATTTAGGATGGCTTGTGGTGTGGGGAGGTGTTTTCGGTGGCCTTATAGGAGTCGTATCCTCAACGCTGGTCTAAGAGAGCATAAGCCTTAGGGATCAGTATCGTAAACTGATCTCAGGTGGGTTGCAGCTAGCAGTATTCTTTCAAACCGCTCTTTTCTTTTTAGCGATCATAGAGGTTTTCATTGTTTTGAAGCCCCGATAGTCCTCATCCCAAAATTCAGGTAGTTGTAACAGTTCACACTGAGCGGAAAAAGTGGCTTCTAGTTCACCTTCCTTCAGAAGAAAAGCAGGGTTGGAAGTGGTACGCTCATTGTCAGGATGGTATAAAAAAGTTTCCATCAGGATGATACCGTCGGGTTTCAGCGCCTCTATCATTTGTGGGAAGAGTCTGCGTTCCAAATAATAGGTACAGACGATAAGGTCATACTTCTCTTTGGGGAGGGTATAGGTATCAAAATCAACCTCTTTTGCATGGATATGCGGAATGTCTTGAAGCTGTGCTATGGCAACAGAAGAGATGTCCAGTGCATCGACCTCGAAACCCTGGGAAGCCAGGTATCTACTGTGTCTTCCCAGACCGCAGGCGATATCGAGTGCCTGTATTCCGGGAGCCAGTGAAGCATAGTCACTGACAAGTTTGATGGGCTTATCGGACATTGGATTGTGTTGCCATTTTTCATCCCAGCGTTCTTTGTCTTCTTGTGCCATTGCTACCCTTTTTCTTTGAAGTCTCTTTTGGTATCATTCTATCAAAATAATGAAAAAATTATATGAGCTATATGAAAATATGCAGCAGGAGAAACAATGTCAGAGCGTAAAACACTCACCTTTATATCATGGAATGTCAATGGCATCAGAGCGGTAGAGAAGAAGCAGGCACTCAAATGGATCGATGAAGAGAATGTGGACTTTTTGGGCCTGCAGGAGATCAAAGCAGAAGCAGACCAGATCCCCGAGAGTATCTTTGAGAGAGAATACAAATTTCAAAGTATCAACTCCTCATCGAACAAAGGACAGTCAGGTGTAGCCCTCTATACGGATATCAAGGGTGAAGCCTCCTGTTGTGAACATGTCGATATTCTGGATGAAGGGCGCATCAATGAATACCACTTTGGAGATATCGCATATTTCAATGTCTATTTCCCCAACGGACAGCGTGATGACGAGCGTTTGGCGTACAAAATGGCGTTCTATGACCGTTTTTTGGAACATATCAATACCCTTCGAGATGAAGGCAAGTCGATTGTGATATGCGGTGATGTCAATACCGCCCATAAAGAGTTCGATCTCGCACGTCCCAAAGCCAATGAAAAGATATCCGGTTTTTTACCGATGGAGAGAGAATGGATAGACAAACTTTTGAGCCATGGCTACATAGACACCTTTAGGCATGTCAAAGGGGATGAAACAGATCGCTACAGCTGGTGGAGTTACCGGGCTGGAGCCAGAGGAAAGAATGTAGGATGGAGGATCGATTATTTCTTCGTTTCAGATGATCTCAAAGAGAGGATCGTCGATGCGGATATCCTGGATCATATCATGGGAAGTGACCACTGTCCTGTGAAGTTGGTGTTGGAGGCTTAGCTTTAGCCTTTGGTCAAATGCCATCCTGAGCCGTAGGGACATCTATAAGTCCTAAGCTGTAACCCTTCTTCTTTAGCCAGTTGGCCTATCTGCTCTCTGGCAGATAGTTCGGAGTCATAGAGGTCTTTGATCCGGCCATGACCGTCTCTGCAGGTGCATACTTCATTTTTTTGTACTGTAAGGTCAACTTGAAATTCTTGAGACGCTTTTATCTGTTCGATATGCCCATCGAGTTCATCTAAGCTCTGAACATGAAAGTATTTTAATATCTGCTTTTCTGAGAAGTGGCCCAGGTGAGGGTGGCTTTTTTGGAGACGTTTGAGTATCTCTTCGTTTTTTAGCAGTTCGTTTTTGATACTTTGAAGGGATTTTTTGAAGTGCATCACACAGTAGAGCCGGATCTACTCCATCTCT
Source organism: Sulfurovum sp. (assembly GCA_041546475.1). GTDB lineage: Bacteria > Campylobacterota > Campylobacteria > Campylobacterales > Sulfurovaceae > Sulfurovum. The sequence goes on along the minus strand of JBFEWI010000016.1, from coordinate 1,982 downwards.
CCCGTATAGTAAAACTCATCCAACCCTTCCAGAAAAGCCATGAGAAGTTCATCGGAACATGCTTTGAAGTTTTTATGGCCCTCTTTACGAAACAGAGAAGCGAGTTGCTGTTTACTGAGTTCGACATCTGCCAGACCGAAGATGATCTCTGTCTCGGCTTCTTTGAGCTCCAAAGCAATACGAAGCTTTTTGAGTATGAGGTTATTGGTCAGCTCTACCGCTTCATCATCATTTTGTTTTTTGGGAGATGGACCTCTTTTCAGTGTGACCAGTCCATCTAAAAATACCCCCAACTCTTCATAGGTGGCAGGTATGAAGTTTTTGTCCTGGCGGCGTTTGAGAAGAGATTCCATATGGGAAGCTTCCATAGGAAAGTCTTCCAGCTTGTAGGCTTCTAACATCTCTGCTGTGGTGAGATTCAGTGCCTGTTGTATACGGTAGAGTATTTCATTGGTACTTAGCTGCATTATTTTTTACCAGCTTCTTGTGCAAGGGCATCTAGTGCTATTTTTGCTTTTGTCAATATATTTAAACAGTTTTTGTCTTTAATATTGTGTTTGAGTGACCAGTATTCCGGATTGGTATAGATAAAGCTTGTTTCACCCTCATAGTTCGTTGTGACAAGCATACGAAGCGGCAGGTCCAGGCCCATTGAAGGATTACAGTTCATAAGTACCGTTCCCATCTTAGGATTGCCGAATACCACAACCGTTTCGGGTTTTAAATTCATTTTGACATTTCTGGCATTGGCTCTGTGGTCTATGGTACTGAAATGGGTAAGCCCCTGATCTATGATGAGTTTTTCCAGTTTGGCTACCGAAGTCGCATGATCATTTTCACTCTTTACCGTTTCAAGAAATGTACCTTTTTTACTATTGCACCCAAGCAAAGCAAATCCGATGACTCCAATCAAAAGCAACTTTCTCATCACAGTCCTTTATTATACGTTAAATCTAAAGTGCATCACATCGCCATCCTGTACGATGTACTCTTTACCTTCCAGTCTGCTCTTACCAGCCTCTTTGGCACCGGCTTCACCGCCACAAGCGATAAAATCTTCATAACTGATGACCTCTGCACGGATGAAACCTTTTTCAAAGTCATTGTGAATGACAGCTGCAGCTTTAGGTGCCGTCGTACCTTTGCGTATGGTCCATGCACGTACCTCTTTTACCCCTGCGGTAAAGTAGCTCATCAGACCTAGTGTATCAAAACCTTTGTGTATGATCTGATCCAGACCGGATTCTGTCACACCAAGATCGGCAAGCATCTCCTCTCTCTCTTCATCATCAAAGTCTACCATATCTTCTTCTACTTTGGCACAGAGTTTGATCACTTCTGAATTTCGTTCTGCTGCATAGGCTTTGAGCTTTGTGACATACTCATTGTCTTCACTCAGACCATCTTCATCGACATTCGCACCATAGATGATCGGTTTTGATGTAAGAAGACGCAAGTCTTTGTTCATAGCCAAAAAGCCGTCACTCTCCTTGTCTGCAAACGTAGATACCGGATGGCCATCTTCTATATGTGCCAAGAGTGCTTCAGCCACTTCGAGCTGCTCTTTGGCATCCTTGTCGTTTCCTCTGGCTTTTTTCTTCAGCATCTCTATACGTTTAAGCACTGCATCGATATCTGAAAAGAGAAGTTCCTGCTCGATGATCTCAACATCTCTGATAGGGTCGATAGAACCTTCTGTATGGACGATGTTCTCATCATGAAAACATCTTACGATATGCAGGATCACTTCTGTTTCACGGATATTACCCAAAAACTTATTTCCTAGACCTTCCCCTTTGCTCGCACCTGCTACAAGCCCGGCGATGTCAACGAAGTCAAGCGTGGAGTGCTGTATCCTTTCAGGGTTAACGATCTTCGCAAGTTCATCCAGTCTTTTGTCCGGTACAGGTACCACCGCTTTATTCGGTTCAATGGTACAGAACGGATAGTTTGCACTTTCCGCATTTTGTGCTTTGGTCAGT
>JBFEWI010000181.1:0-3598 GCA_041546475.1 Sulfurovum sp. | reverse complement strand
TTTACCAGATCAACTTCATTTGCGTATAAGGTACTTATCCCGAGAATGGCTGCTGCTAAAACATTTATTTTTTTCAATTTTTATCCTTCAAGCTTTCATAATTTTTTCATGCATCTTAAAGAAAATATTTAAAAAGTCTATTGATATATATCAAGATGCACAGTTTAAGGTACTTTATAACCCGTTGATACCTGTATCAGTTTTTCTTCCTTCAGTAGTTTGGAGATGTTTCGGGAAAGTGTTTCAGGTGTCATGCTAAGTATGGAAGCTATCTCATACTGTTTGAGATCCAAGGCCAACTTAGGATTTTTCTGAAAAAAATTCAATACTTTTTCTTTTGAAGTTGCGGCAAGGTTAAAATGTATATTTTGTTGGAGAAGATCGATCTTTGCAAGGAGGGATTGGATAATTTCATATGCAAGTCCAGGATGACTGAGAAGAAATTTTTCAAAGCCATCAAGTGAAATTTTAAGAATGGATCCATCTGTTTGGAACCTCGCTGATGAGGGTAACGGAGTCTTTCTTAAAGTCGCTGCCTCAGCAAGCAGTGCATACCGGTTAAAATACCCGATCACAACCTCATTTCCTTTACTGTCATGTTTATAGATACTCACGACTCCATCGATCAATATCATAACATTTTGACTCATCTCCCCCTGCGTAAAAATGATCGAATCTTTATGATAATGTGATATCTGCGTCACTGTTGCGAGTTCACTGAGCTCTTTTTCATTTAATGAACCAAAAAGACTGATTTGCTTCAGTATCTCCATTATATTCGATTTTTCCATACTACACCTATATTTATTTATCTTAACACTGAAGCACTCTACACTTCTATGTTTGATCATAAGACTTTCAAGATTATTCAGGGTCTGAATGACGATAGAAAGTGAATTATATCACAACTCCAAAGGCCTATTGATTTATATCAATATACTTTTAACACTTCTATACTACAATGGTTAAAAAAGGAGTCTAGCATGGGATTGATTTATGCTGAACAGGTAGAGTATATGAGTGTCGATGAGATGCAGAAGACACATGAGGATGAAATTAAAATTATCAATGAGATCGAGAAGCTTACTGTAGGATACGAAAGAGGTACCACAGATCAAGCTGAGCTGGAAAATAAACTGGATGAATATATCGAACATGTGAAAGCACACTTTGCAAATGAAGAGCGTTTAATGCAAGAGTACGACTTTCCATCTTACGAGATGCATAAATTGGCACATGATATGTTTTTAATGGATCTTCAGTATGCAACAAGACAGTGGAAAGAGTTTGGAGATATCAAGAAGATCATCAACTTTGTAGCCAAGACACCTGAGTGGATCATCATGCATGTCAAATCAGTAGATGCCCCCACGGCAGATTACCTCGCAAGAAAAATGGACCAACAGAACGAAGCATAAGAGAGAGTCCTCTCGACCTGCTTGAAAATTTCAAAATAATGATATTGCGAATGCAATGTGTGAAGAACCTTTGAAATTGAAAAGATATATGAGAACATACTAAGGATAGATCATGCTCATAAACCCTAAAGAGATTCAACAAGTTTCCAATGATATGATGAATATATTACACGAAGAAGAGATCCGAATCATTAACGAGTTTCATGATGCTGTCTTAGAAAAAGACAGTGAAAAGATAGATGAGCTCTTTAAGGTCGTCCAGTTTGATGTAGAAGATCATTTTTCTACCGAAGAAGCGATGATGGAAGAGAGTAAGTTTTATGCGATGCAGATGCATAAAAGTGAACACGATACGATGAGAAAAAAGCTCAATCAACTCCAGACAAATTGGGGAAAAGATAGAGAACCAGAAGAGATACAAAGGTTCTTGGAAGAAGAATTCAAGCATTGGTTGGTTTTACACGTTGCAAGATGGGACTCTGAAACTGCAATGCATCTTGGGGATTCGATGTAAAAATGGCTATCTGCTCATAGAAACCACATCATGAACAAGGTGCACCAAAAAATCTTCTTTTCATACACTTTTGTAAAACCGTAAAGATGGGGACAACGCTCTTCCTCATTTTGATCATTCTCCATGTCCAAGATCAATGCATATCCCAACCTCAATTCTCCAGCCGTTTAGGCTATAAACAAAGTGATGCTTTTTTGCCATATTCTATAAAAGATTGCTTTTTTAATTATTTTATATTATTATATAAATATATTATTTTATATAAAGGCTGCAATACGGAAGAAAGAGTTATTGACAAAAAAGGAATACATCATGAAGAAATCTGTTTTGTATAAGGGATTGGTTTTAATACTTTTCGTTCTTGCTGTAGGTAATCAAACGATTGCGAACGCACCTGGTTCAAATTTTGATGACCCAACATATACAGGTGATATTTCTGGTCAAATTAATACCTGTATGGTTTTAGGTTCCAATGAAGGCGTCAGGATTTATATCCCCGGTTCTTCCTTTGAAGCCATTACAGATCCCCTTGGCAATTTCAAAATGAGTCATGTTCAGTCAGGTACATACAACTTAACTGTCACACAAGACGGACACAATATAGGTACAATTCCCAATGTAAGAGTTGTGTCAAAACAAATTAACAATATAGGAACGGTTACATTCTGTCTACATAATAACGGTGATGACTTACGCGAGGGGTTAACTTCCAATCAATATGACAGCAAATAGGCAGATAGAACTGCCTATTTACAGGGTTTTAGTAAAATTACATATACTTCTGTAAAACTGTAGGGATTGTGATAGTTCCATCTTCGTTCTGATAGTTCTCCATAATGGCGATCAGTGTACGTCCCACCGCGAGTGCTGAACCATTTAGAGTATGTACGAAACTGTTTTTCTTACCGTCTTTGAAACGGATTTTTGCACGTCTAGCCTGGAAATCTCTTGTGTTGGAGATAGATGAGATTTCGCGATATTTGTTTTGTCCCGGGAGCCACACTTCAAGATCTATCGTCTTTGCTGCACCAAATCCAAGGTCTCCGCCACAGAGTTCTACAACTCTATGCGGTAATCCCAGTGCAGTGAGTATATCTGAGGCATTTTCTACCATCATCTCAAACACTTCATCGCTTTTTTCCGGATGTGCGATGGCCACCATCTCTACTTTATCAAACTGGTGTTGGCGTATCATACCGCGTGTGTCACGACCTGCAGACCCTGCCTCTTTTCTGAAACATGGCGTGTACCCTGTCATCAGTACAGGAAGCTCTTTCTCTGCAAGTATCTCATCATGATACATATTGGTCAATGGCACTTCAGCCGTAGGGATAAGATAAAGATCCTCTTCCTCGATCTTAAAGAGATCATCTTCAAATTTTGGCAACTGTCCTGTCCCCTGCAGCATCGCACTGTTATTCATGAACGGCACACACAGCTCTTCAAAGCCTTTGGCAGCATTCGTATCTAAGAAAAAGTTGATGAGTGCTCTTTCCAGCCTTGCAGCTTCACCGCGCAGCACTGAAAAACGGCTTTTGGCAAGCTTTACACCGCGTTCAAAATCTATCCAGCCGTTACTCTCGGCCAATGCCCAGTGTTCTTTAGGCTCAAAAGAGAAACTTTTAGGCTCCAACACTTTACGCAGTTCGACATTATCCTCTTCGTC
>JBFEWI010000092.1:0-6973 GCA_041546475.1 Sulfurovum sp. | reverse complement strand
ATGGTCGGTGGTTCTACAAGAGTACCATTGGTGCAAGAAGAGATGAAAAAATTCTTCGGTAAAGAGTTGAATAAATCCGTGAACCCTGATGAAGTGGTTGCGCTTGGTGCAGCTATCCAGGGTGGGGTACTTGCAGGTGATGTGAAAGATGTACTTCTTCTTGATGTAACACCGCTTTCTCTTGGTATTGAAACATTAGGTGGCGTGACAACGAAAGTGATCGAAAAAGGAACTACGATCCCGGCGAAGAAATCACAAGTGTTCTCAACAGCTGAAGATAACCAGCCAGCGGTGAGCATCCATGTACTTCAAGGTGAAAGAGAGTTCTCTAAAGACAACAAATCACTCGGTATGTTCGAACTTAGAGATATTCCGGCAGCACCAAGAGGTGTACCTCAGATCGAAGTAACATTTGACATCGATGCGAATGGTATCTTGACTGTATCTGCACAAGACAAAGGTACGGGTAAATCTCAAGAGATCAAGATCACTGGTTCGTCGGGACTTTCTGATGAAGAGATCGAAAAAATGGTACAAGATGCAGAAGCGCATAAAGCTGAAGATGAGAAAAGAAAAGAAGTGGTTGAAGCAAGAAACCAGGCGGATGCATTGGTTCACCAGACTAAAAAATCATTGAGTGACCTTGGTGAAAACTTTGATGCTTCAGAAAAAGCAAGTATTGAAGCGGCTATCGAAGAGCTTGAAACTGTACTTAAAGATGACTCTGCAACCAAAGAGCAGATAGAAGAAAAAGTAAAAGCATTGACTGAAAAAAGCCATAAGCTAGCTGAAGCAATGTATGCTAAAGAACAAGGCGGTGCAAACCCGGAAGCAAAAAAAGCAGACGATGACGATGTTATCGATGCTGAAGTAGAGTAAGAGACTCTACTTACCAATCATGATAAGAGGCATAGCTTCTTATCATTGAGTTAAGATTGAAAATAAGAGATACAGATCTTTTATTTTGAGTTTTACCCCTTCTATAAAATATGACTAGTCATCTGACCAATAAAACGTTCTATGAATCAAAAGTCAAACGGATGCCGTGCCATCAGCCACAGATAGGTACCCTCTTCGCTTGTTGCCACATCAAAGCGTATCGGTAACTCCGATACCAGGGCCCGCAGGCTGATACCTGCATCGTATTTCATATCACTGACGAGATCAAAATTGTATTGATCATGCACTCTTCCGGCTTCTGCAAATAAAACCACCTGAAACCAATCTACTTTTGCCGGTATCCAATCGATGTCCTTTAAAGGATTGTAGTCGATGATTGCTCTGTATTCAGCAGTAGCATAAAAGGCTGCTTTGTCTGAAAATCGGTCCTGGTCATAGCCTCTCATTCTGTTGAATCCACCCAGTCTGGCACCTTCCCACATAGGGGGACGATGTGCATCAAAGCCCGGAGAGATCTCCGTGTCATTGTCCCAGGAGAATGAGTAGCCTGTCCATAAACTTAAAGCCAGTACATTTTGTCGTGTGAAAGAAAACGTATCCAGTTCAAAGTAGTGATTGTACTTGAATTCTAAAAAATCCCAACTCTGAAGGGAGTCTCCCCAGCCGAAATCTTTGGAGTATTGCAGTTGGAACTGGTATCCTCTGGCGGGGTTGATATCAAAATCCGTATTATCATGCGTAAGGAAAAACCTCAGACCATTGGTATTCCATGTGGGTAGATCTGTCCCGTTCTTCCACCAGATCGAATCCTCCCAGATCTTTGTATTCTCTGTATTGTCTGTCTGGAAAAATGTCTTTATCCCTATAGATGTTCTACCGCTTACGAAAGGCACACCGCCTCCGCAATCCTCTCTTCCTACACAGAAACCGCCTTCCAGTCTGTAGAGGCCTGCAGGATTTTCTACGCCTTCTCCTATCGGAAGTGTGTATCTAAAGGTTGTGGTGAAGAAGTCTGAATCCCCCGAACTGATGTAGACATCATCTTGATCTGAGGTGTGTGAACCATCGATATAGTAACGGTTTTTTGGAAAGTAGCTTTTTAAACCCATGAAGGAGAAAAAGAACCGGTCTGTGTAGGGAAGTCTATAGTCTGAAAAAGAGATAAACCCTCCGGAAAAGGTTGCCTCTTCTGGCTGGTCATTGATGGTAACATCTTGCGGCAGGCCACTAAAGAGTGTAGCAAGAAATGTGGTTTGGGGTTGGAATAAAGCTCTTTTCATCGCACTGACCCCTCCTGCAAATCCGGTGGCATCACTGGAAAATGCATAAGGTAAAAAAATCCACTCTTTCTTTTTTGTTGCATTACTGTCATATTCTGCAGCACTGAGAAGCGTGGTACTTAACAAAACAAATAAGAGATATTTTTTATTCTTCATATCACCATTATATCCAAAATATTACTTTGGATATTTTTAGGTTATAATACAGCTATTATAGCGATAGTATTGAAGGATAGAATATGGAACTGAAAAAGTGTAACACACTTGAAGAGGCGAGAAACGAGATCGATAGTGTAGACAGAGAGATCGTAGAACTGATCGCAAAACGAAATGAGTATATTAAACAGATCGCACATTTTAAAAACAGTGTGGAAGAGGTCAAAGCAGAGGATAGGATCGCAGATGTGATCGCACATGTAAGAGAACAGGCTATTTCACTCGGCCTCTCTCCCAACCTTATCAATGATCTCTATGTAAGAATGATAGATGAGATGGTGGAGAGTGAGATCTCTGAATTCAAGAATGCACAGAGATATTAATCTTCATCTTCTTCGTCGTCTGAGTCTGTTACTGTATCAACAGTAGCATCTTCGTCGTCTGAGTCTGTTACTGCATCAACAGTAGCATCTGCGACATCTATGGTAGCGCCTACAACAGAACCTGCAACGGAAATAGGTGCTGTTACCACTTGAGTACAGCCCGATAATAAAAGCAGAGTGATGAGTAGATAGAGTGTTAATGGTTTAAGACTTGGCATGTATTGCCTCCCTGTAGTGAATTGTTGACTCTTGTCAGGCGGGATTATAGCATAAACTCTTTGTGTAGAGTAGTACACAAAGAGTATGCTAAAATATATCATTGATTTATATAAAGGTTTGGCATGAATATACTGTTGCTTGAAGATGATGTGATACTGCAGGAGATCATGGAGGAGTTCCTTGTAGAAAAGGGGTATGAAGTAGAGAGTTTTTTTGATGGAGAAAAAGCACTCGATGCGATAGGTTCCCGTTCTTATGATATGTTGCTTTTAGATGTGAATGTCCCCAATATCAATGGTTTTGAAATACTTTCATACTTACGTGAGATCGGTAATACCACACCAGCGATATACATCACCTCTCTTGCAGGGGTAGAGGATCTCAAAAAAGGTTTTGATCTGGGGGCAGACGATTACCTGAAAAAGCCTTTTGAACTTGAAGAGTTGAATGCCCGCATAGCACATATTGTAAAGCTTTACCGTTTGCAAGAAGAGATAGAGTTTGACGGTATGAGGTTTATTCCTAAAGCACATCAGATCTTTCTCAAAGAGGGTGTGATCGAGATGAGACAGAAAGAGTCACAGGTACTGGAGTACTTTATCCGTAATATAGGAAAGATCATCTCTTGCGATGAGATCATAGAAAATGTGTGGGATGATGAGAATGTTCCTGCCCATGCGACCATACGTACGTATATTAAAAATCTGAGAAAGATGTTCGATAAAGAGTATTTTGAGAACATCAAAGGAGAAGGTTATCGTTTTAACATCGTATGAGCGTAAATCACTTTTTAGTTTTTTAGCTGTTTATCTGATATCGGTCTTTATACTGCTTGCTATCATAGGGTACCTTTTTTTTGAAAATAACCGTGTTTCTATGCAGAATGCTATGAAATTTGAAATGATGTACCAGGCACGCATGCTCTCCTCATCCATTGTGATGAAGGCTATGGCCCAGGATGCAAAAAACAAATTGGATTTGACGGCTCAACATGACTTCTTAAAACATTTAAAACATTGCCGTTTTCAAGTAGGATACTATGATAAGGACAAAAAACCTATCTACACGGAAGTCGATAAGTTTAAAGTAACGGATCAAAACTTCTTTATTGAAGATGGAAGTGCTTATACAGTGATGGAAGACAAGAGTAACCACTTAGGTGTGCACTATATCGTCTTAAAAGAGAATGCGCTTTCAAAAAATGTACAGAGTTTACGTATCAAGATCATAGGCTACCTGGTATTATCATTCATCCTTATGGGAATCGTGGGGTATTTTTTAGGTCGCCTCTTTTTAAGGCCGGTCAGGGAACAGATAGAGTCTTTGGATAATTTTATTTCAGATACGACACATGAGCTCAATACACCCATTTCAGCCATATTGATGACGATACAGTCCCTGAAAGACATAGATCCTAAAAAATTGCAGCGTTTGGAAGCCAGTGCCAAAAGGCTTTCTGTGATGTACAGTTCTCTTACCTATAGACTAGAGGGTAAGGTGGAGCCTTCAGAGGTATTATGTTTTTCTGATGTAGTTAAAGAGAGGGTGGAGTATGTGAAGGAACTCATTGATTCCAAACGTCTGCATATCTCACTGGACCTTGAACCTACAGAAGTACTGATGCCTAAAACATCTTCGTATAGACTCATCGATAATTTACTCTCTAATGCCATCAAATATTCTGACGTGGGGGATAGTATTTTTATTAGGCTGAAGGATCATGTATTAAAAGTGAAAGATACGGGGATTGGAATAGATAAAAAAGTACAGGAAGATATCTTTAAACGTTATTACAGAGAAAATGATGAACGTGGCGGTTTTGGTATAGGGTTGAATATCGTACTTTCTATTTGTAAACAATACAAAATAAAAATGGACCTGGAGTCTGAAAAAGGAGAGGGAAGTACTTTTATACTGACTTTCCCTGTCGTGAAAAAATAAAACTATTCTACGCTGTCCATAAGGATACCGATGATATCGGTCATGGTGAGGATACCGTAAAGTTCATTGTTATCAATGACAAGTAGACGTTTAATGCTGTTTTGTACCATCATTCTTGCCGCATATTTCACATCCAGTTTTGCAGAGACGGAGAAGGCCGGTGTTGTAGCGATGTCATAGACATTCAGTAGATCTATGTCACCATCTTCAGCTACAATACTTTGCAAAATATTTTTAAAGGTCAAAAGTCCATAGGCACCATTCTCTGTGGTTTTATCTACAATGACAGAGCGTACTTTATGTTCTTTCATCAACTTAAGTGCTTCTCTTACCGTAGACATCGCTGAGATCACGATCAATTTTTCTTTAGGTGTCATTACATTTTCTACTAACATTGATTTCTCCTTTATATCATCGATTTCATGTCATCTTCAAATTTGTGTAGCTCTTTTGTATCAAGACCTGCTACATGCGTTAACGGTAGTGTAAATGCCAACCCGCTGTTCTCCGGGTTGTCCAGGTCAAACTTTTCACGGAGTAAGCGCATGACCTGCAGTGAGAGTTTTCTAGGCAGAACAAAAAGCAGCACAGAGACATTCTCTTCAAGAGTGAGACCAAAGAAGACTTTTTTCTCTTCAAGCCCGATATTCTTTCCATGTAGAATGGTTACAGAACCTGCGCCTGCTCCCTTGGCAGCTTCTATAGCGGCTTCTTCATCTTTATCTTGTATGATGACGATCAGTGCAGTAAATTTCATAATACTTCTCCTTCAATATTGGATGGTTCTACCTTCTGTTGCTTTTTATAATACTCTGCGTGAATACCATAGCCCATCACAGTGATCATAGGAAACAGGGAGGCAAAGGCGATAAGACCAAACCCATCTATCAGCGGATCACACCACTCCAGGTTCTCTGCCAATCCCAAGCCCAGTGCCGCAACCAAAGGTACGGTTACTGTGGAAGTCGTAACCCCACCACTGTCATAAGCAATAGGTATAATATATTTTGGTGCAAAATAGGTAAATATGATCACAAAGATATAGCCTACTATAATATAGTAATGTATAGGATCACCGGCGACGATACGGTATGAACCCAACCCGATCCCGATAGCCACGCCAAATGCTACTATCATTCTAAGTATATTTTGTTTAATTTTTCCTTCACTTATCTCTTCTGCCTTGATGGCTATAGCCAAGAGTGCAGGTTCTGCCATCGTCGTAGAGAAACCTATAAGAAATGCGAACAGGTAGATAAGGAAGTAGTTGTTCCTATCCGTAAGTTGAAAGGCTATGGTCTCTCCTATAGGGAAAAGTCCCATTTCAAGTCCTACGATGAATGCATAAAGACCCAGGATCACCATAACGATACCTGTGGCAATCTTATGTAAGTGTGCAACAGGTTTTTTGATAATGATATACTGAAAAAAGAATATCACGATGAGAATAGGGGCAACATCCTTGATCACGCCCAGAAGTTCCATAAAAGTATCCATCGCCGAAAATGTGTAGACGGCCGCTGTAGATTTGGCAGTTTCTGCAACTTCTGTAACTACAGGAGATACGGAACCAGTCTCACCTAAACTGTAAACGATGATGCCGTAGATCTGTACAAATATCATAGGTGTCAGGGATGCAAAAGCGATCAGGCCGAAGCCGTCTATGGCGGGATTACGGCCTTTGATACTTGAAGATAAACCGATCCCCAGTGCAGCCACCAGTGGCACCGTAACCGTAGAAGTGGTGACTCCCCCACTGTCATATGCCAGTCCGATGATCTCTCTAGGGGCAAAAAATGTCACGACAACCACTAAAATATACCCACTGATAATGTAGTAAGCGATAGGATGACCTAACAAGATACGAAGTGTCCCAAGTGCGATGGCAAATCCTACGGAGAGTGCAACGGTCATACGAAGCCAGAATGCATCTATCAGACCATTTGATATCAGTGCGGCTTTGTCTGCGATAGCAATAAGTGCAGGCTCTGCTACAGTGGTTGAAAACCCTATGGTAAAAGCAAAAAGCAAAAGCCAAAAGACCGATCCTTTTTTAGCAAAGTCAATGGCCAACCCTTCACCTATGGGGAAGAT
>JBFEWI010000241.1:0-2129 GCA_041546475.1 Sulfurovum sp. | reverse complement strand
CAGACAAAAAAGTGAAGCTTTTTGTGACACAGGTGATACGTGAAGATGCGAATCTCCTTTTTGGATTTATGGATCGCAATGAACAAAAGATGTTTGACACGGTTTTGAAGATAAATGGCGTAGGCCCAAAAGTCGGATTGGCTATCTGTTCCACCTTTACACCTGAAACGTTTGCTAAAGTGGTTGCTTCCAAAGATGTTAGTATGCTCAAACGTGTACCTGGCATAGGGCCTAAAGCGGCAAGTCGTATCTTGGTAGAGTTGGCCGACTTCATCGTAGACGGACATGAAGAGAGTACCAACTCAGGTGCTATGGGTGAAGCCATCATGGCTTTGGAGAGTCTAGGATTTAAAAAAGATGCCATTCAAAAAGCACTTTCAGGTGCTGTAGGAGATACAAGTACACTGGTCAAAGAGGGGTTGAAAAAGTTACAGAGGTTGTAAAATACCTTTATGTTTTTTTAAAAATCAGATCTTTGATATTTTGCCCTGTTTCTTCTGCTACGACAGTACATTTTACGACAAAAAGATAATAGATGGGACGTTTGGCCACATTATAGAGACTTTCAAAGTTTCCCATCCCTTTTGCCAATACTATATCTGCACGATCAAAGATCTCTTTGGAGAGACTGTTGGCCTCTTCGAGATCAAAACCGGGTGTTTTCACCCCTGTATCGACAAGATGGGCACAATCTTTGAGCAGTTGTCCCTCTTTAATCGTGACATCATTGATGATGGGAGTGCCTCTAACAAAGTAATGGACCGTGATGTCATGCACCTTTTGAATGGTCTCTATCAGTAGTTTGTCAAAAATGTGTTCTCCGACATTATCGCCGATGAGTACCATCTCTTTGGCATGCTGTAACTCTTCCATGAACTCCAAAGTATCATCGATCGCAAAGGATTTATGTAAATGATATTGGATCATTTCATCCAGATCAAGCTGCTCCTGTGATCCAAAATCAATGACATTCCCGATGACAGCCATTTTGAGGGCATCGGGAATCGTCTGTATGATGGAGGTGTCTATCTTTAATGCCTGTTTTGTCGCATATGCTTTTGCAAGGGCTACGGGATCTTTTTCGCCAGTGACATCAGAGATAGCCTGATAGATATCTTTTGCGATCTGTGGAGGTGTACTTGACATCGTATGCTCGATCAAAACCTGTGCAGTTCTGTCGAATACTTTTTTACTCGTGGCATCATCAAGCTTCAAAAGTTTGGTCACTCTGAGGGTTTGATCGAATAAGCAGGATAGGCAATCAGGTTTAATATGCATGTCACATCACCTTTAAGCAGTGTTAGAAATATGTATAAAAATGCTTACTATAGATCATCTAGTTGGAAAGAATATAAATGAATGCAAGGTAACTTAGAAATCCACCTAACAGCCAAGCAACTATATGTATAATTCTAACTTTACATTTTTCTTCATCTTTTTCAGCTAATTCATCGATGGTTCTATGAGCAGCTTCCAGCTCTTTTTCGAGTTCTTCAATTGTTTTCATATTTAGCCTTTGTTGCGTTATTCATTATAAGATTTCAAGCTTTAAATATCTTGTTTTTATCATAAATATGTTTTGGTATATGGATGATATAAAAACAGTTGAGCGCTTTAGCATAGGGTAAAGGATTTCTTATTAAAGTGTTAAAAACTGTCCGAAGATGCCACCCATATTTTTGTACTTCAGTATCAAAATATGAATGAATATCTGTTAGTGAACCGTACCACAGAAGTTTGCATCACAGCCATTGACGGCACCGGAAAATTTGGAGTTGTCGATAAAGAATTTCAAAAGACGCTTTTTACGCTTCTGGAATAGTGAATTTTTTAGACTGGCAAGTGCCTCCGGTTGCTCTTTATGTATTTTTTCAAGTTTACCGGGGGTCTCAAAATAGAAATCCCAGTCGTCCTCATCTATCTGTTTAGCCATATAAAAGGGTGTACCATGACAGGAGGTACACAGTTTTTGTACAGTGCGGAATGCCTTGGTATCATACCGTTCTGCAGCAAAAGAGAGAGATGCAATAGAAGCCATGAGGAGTGGTAGAACAATGATTTTTTTCATAAAAGACCTTTTTTATGCGTATTGTAATATCTGTCTGTGTAGTGTCTGTGTAGTTGTGAGT
>JBFEWI010000113.1:0-6119 GCA_041546475.1 Sulfurovum sp. | reverse complement strand
ATATAGTTGATCGTATCCATTGTACCCATTGCAAGTCCTGCACCGTTTACCATACAGCCGATCTCACCATCAAGTGCAATATAGCTAAGACCATATTGGCTTGCTTCTCTTTCATCTGGATCTTCCTCTGAAATATCTCTCATATCTTCGATATCAGGGTGTCTTCCAAGTGCAGAGTCATCGAATCCCATCTTTCCATCAAGTGCCAAGAAGTCACCTTCAGCTGTTTTGATCAATGGGTTGATCTCGATCATCTCTGCATCATTTTCCATATAAAGTTTATAAAGTTTTGATGCAAAGTCAATCATCTTTTTTTGCTCATTTTTGTCTGTGATACCAAGACCGAATACAAGTTCTCTACCATGGTAACCTTGGAAACCGATTGTAGGATCAACTGCGATCTTGATGATCTTTTCAGGAGTATCATGTGCTACTGTTTCAATATCCATACCACCTTCAGTTGATGCCATAATAATTGGCATCTCTGCAGCTCTGTCAAGTACAACAGAAAGATAAAGCTCATCTGCGATCGCTGCACCCTCTTCAATATATACTTTTTGAACCAATTTACCTTCCGGTCCGGTTTGGTGTGTTACCAGAGTCATACCCAGGATCTCTTTAGCAAGTTCTCTTACTTCTTCCTCAGATCTAGCAAGCTTTACACCACCGCCTAGTCCTCTACCACCTGCGTGGATCTGTGCTTTTACTACCCAAATATTACCACCCAGCTCTTGTGCATTTGCTACAGCTTGATCAGGTGTGTTGGCAATAATACCTCTAGGTGTTGGAACACCATACTTCTGGAATATTTGTTTCGCTTGATACTCATGAATATTCACGTGTACTCCTTTTAATAAAATTGCATTACTATACGATGAAAGAGGATAAGAATTGATTAATCTGCCTATAAAAGATCGTGATTTTAAAAAACTGTTATGTATTTACACATTTAAGTCAAAGAGATTCTCTCATATTTTATTGCATAGATGTCATTTTGTCCCTTTTGGTAACAAAAGGGAGGTAAACATCATGCTTTTGGAGCGACCATCTCTTCAGGTTTTACATATTTATCAAACTCTTCTGCAGACATTAGACCAAGTGCAACCGCCTCTTCTTTCAATGTTGTACCGTTAGTATGCGCCTGTTTCGCGATTTTGGCTGCATTTTCATACCCGATATGTGGATTCAAAGCTGTCACTAACATCAGTGAATCATTCAAGAATGTGTCAATTTTCGCTCTGACCGGTTCGATCCCTGCTGCACAATTCCTATCAAAACTTCTCATAACATCAGAGAGAAGCCGAATAGATTGCAAGACATTATAGGCGATCACCGGTTTAAAGACATTCAGTTCGAAGTTCCCCTGGGATGCAGCAACTCCTACTGCAGTATCATTTCCCATCACTTGTACTGCTACCATGGTCATCGCTTCTGCCTGTGTCGGATTGACTTTACCAGGCATAATAGAAGAACCCGGTTCATTGGCAGGGATCTCGATCTCTCCCAGACCACACCTCGGACCTGATGCCAACCATCGTATATCATTGGCAATTTTCATAAGATTTGCAGCAAGAGCTTTGAGTGCACCGCTCAGCACTACTTCAGCATCATGTCCTGTCAGTGCATGAAACTTATTTGGTTGCGAGACAAATCCGTAATTTTTTGCCATAAACTGGTTCAGCTGCACCACGACTCTTTGTGAAAACTCAGGATGTGAATTCAGACCCGTTCCTACAGCGGTACCGCCGATCGCCAGTTCTTTACAGTATACCAGTGCATCATTGATCTGCTTGAGATTTGTCTCTAGCATCGCTACATACCCGGAAAGTTCCTGGCCCAGTGTCAGCGGGGTTGCATCTTGAAGGTGCGTTCTACCTATCTTCACGATATCTGCAAAAGATTTTGCTTTTTCATCCAGTGTATTTTTCAATTGGATAAGTGCAGGAAGCAACGTATCAGTGACCGCCACAACTTCAGCAATACGCATCGCAGTGGGATAGGTATCGTTCGAACTCTGTCCTTTGTTTACGTCATCGTTAGGATGTACCAGATTTTCTTGTGTAAAATCTCCACCCAGGATCTCTGTTGCTTTATTTGCAACGACTTCGTTCATATTCATGTTCGACTGTGTTCCTGAGCCTGTCTGCCATACAACAAGAGGGAAATTGTCATCCAGTCCGCCTGAGAGCACCATATCACATGCTTGAGATATCGCTGTTGTTTTTGCGTCATTGAGGCGATCTAAAGAATGATTGACCAAAGCACAGGCTTTTTTTAGATTGGCAAAACCATAAACCACTTCAAGCGGCATTTTTTCATTGCCTATCTCAAAATTATGCAGTGATCTTTGTGTTTGTGCACCCCAGTATTTCTCAGCAGGAACCTGCATCTCTCCCATTGTATCCTTTTCCATTCTGTAATCCATAAGTGATCCTTTCCCTTAATCATTATTAAATATGGTACACTGTTTCGGTTAATGAAATGTTGCTAGGATAAAAAAATTAAAAATTGAATAGTTATGTAGGAGAAAGTATGTAATAACACTATATCTATATAGATACAGTGTTATTCATTTAAATTTGAGTTTAGCTCTTATACGATTCGGAATTTAGTTCCTCACTGTATTGAGCTTTAGCTCTTAACTTCATACTGGGCACGGCCCATTTGATAGATATCATTACCTTTGGTATCATTGACGACCGTTACAGGAAAATCTTCGACTGTGATCTTTCTTACCGCTTCCGGTCCAAGTTCCGGATAAGCGATCACTTCTGCCGAACGGATCTGTTTACCAAGCAATGCACCCGCACCGCCTGTAGCGCCAAAATAGATACCGTCATATTCAACACAGGCATCTTTAACGGCTTGGTTTCTTTTACCTTTTCCGATCATTCCTTTTGAACCATGTTTCAACATCGTTGGAGAATAGGTGTCCATTCTGTAAGAAGTCGTCGGGCCTGCACTACCGATCGGGTCACCTGGCTTAGGAGGTGTCGGTCCAACAAAATAGATCACAGAACCCTCTATATCAAACGGAAGTTCCTTACCTGCTTCAATAAGCTCTACCAGTCTCTTATGTGCAGCATCTCTTGCAGTATAGATCGTACCGTTCAGTAGAACAGTATCTCCTGCAACAAGTTTTTTAGTATCTTCAGAAGTCAGTGGTGTTGTTAACGTATACGTAGCCATTCCTTACCCTTATATCGTGATATGTGTATGTCTCGATGAGTGACACTGAACATTGACAGAGACAGGAAGCGACGCAATGTGACAAGGGTTAGACTCAATATGTACAGCCAATGCCGTCTTCGTACCACCCATACCCATAGCACCAATACCAAGATTGTTAATCTCTGTTAAAATTCTCTCTTCGAGTTCAGCCATCTCTGGATCTTCATGTGTTGTTTCAAGATCTCTGAAAAGTGCATGTTTGGAAGAGATCACTGCTTTTTCAAAGGTTCCACCGATCCCTACACCCACTGTAATAGGAGGACATGGGTTCCCGCCTGCATCAGAGATCACCTCTTTTACAAACTCAACGACCCCATCTTTTCCTGCTGCTGGAGGCAATACTTTTGCACGGGAAACATTCTCTGAACCTCCACCTTTCGCAGCGTATTCAATATCGATCTTATCACCTTCAACGATATCAAAGTGGATGATCGCCGGAAGGTTATATCCTACAGTGTCTTTCAGGTTCAAACGACTGAAAGGTTCACAGGTTGAAGCTCTCAGATATCCCTCTGTATACCCCTCTTCAGTTCCTTTGTTGATCGCATCTCTTAAAAGACCGCCTTTAATTCGTACATCTTCACCGACTTTTACAAAGAATACTGCTAACCCTGTATCTTGACAAAGTGGTCTCTTCTCATCTTTTGCAATGTTTGCATTTTCAAGTATTTGACGTATCACCTCTTTACTTACCGGTGATTTTTCAGCCTCCATGGCAGCTTTAAGTGCATCATACGTATCTTGTGGCAGATCTGTACCACAATGCATGATCATATCTTTCACTGCTTTTACAACAACATCAAATTCTATTTCTCTCATCTATACCCTTTAGTCAAAAAAATTCTTCTCTTTAAGTACATCTATCATACTTTTTACAGAGTTTACACTTTTTTCGAATCTTTCTTTTTGATCATCATTCAATGTCATTTCAAAAAGTTTTTCAACACCATTTGCACCAAGTGCGACAGGCACACCGGAAACTACATCAGAGTATCCGTAATGTCCATCAAGATAGACTGCACAAGGATGGATCTGTTTCGTATCTTTCAAGATCGCTTCAACCATGATCGCTGTAGACTTTGCTGGTGCATAATATGCTGATCCCGTCTTAAGATAACCTACGATCTCTGCCCCACCATGTTTTGTTCTTTCAACCACTTCACAAATTTCTTTTTCAGTTAAAATATCCGTTAATGGTACACCCGCAACCGTTGAGAATTTTGGCAGTGGAACCATATCATCACCATGTCCACCCATAACAGAAGCACGGATCTGACCTGCCCCATATCCGATTTTTTCATAAATAAAGTGTGCCATTCTTGCAGAATCCAAAATACCTGCCATTCCAACCACTCTCTCTTTCGGGAAACCTGATTCCTTCAGTGCTACATATGTCATAACATCAAGAGGATTTGAAACCATAATAATAATCGAATCCGGTGCATATTTTTTTACATCTTGAACGACTTCCTTAGTGATCTCTGCATTGATCATAAGCAGATCATCTCTACTCATACCCGGCTGTCTTGGACTTCCAGCAGTGATTACAACCACATCTGATCCCGCCATTTCTGAAGCATCCTCTGCTACAGATACGATCGTGTGCGATCTTGCCGCATTCGCTGCCTGCGACATGTCTAACGCTTTACCTTTAGCGATCTCAGTATTTCTATCTCTTAATACAAGATGGTGACATACACCGTTCATTGCACAAATAAATGCTACAGTTGCACCAACATTTCCTGCACCGATAACCGTTACTTTTTTACCTTTTTTTACCATTACAATCCTTTTGAGTGGGAACTATAGGGGACCTCCGAGCAAAACATAACTCATAAATTTTGTTATCAATTATGCCTTGCGATAATAGAGGTTTACATCAACCCTACGTTTAATGACACACATGTGCCGAAAGTATCTTTTTACACTAGATAATTAAGAAGTGTTCAGAACCATGTTCTGGTGAATGCGTAGAATACCGCAATTTTATTTTATTTTGGTTACAAGCATTGTACAAAAAAAGTACAATGCTTGTATAGCTAACTACTTATATAGCGTCAATAATTGCATTAAGTGTAGCAGATGGTCTCATTGCCTTAGCAGCCAACTCATCATTCGGGTGGAAGTATCCACCAACATCCTGAGGCTTACCTTCTACTGCAAGAAGTTCTTCCATGATCTTCGCTTCATTCTCTTTCAGTGCTTTAGCAACCGGAGCGAACTTCGCAGCAAGTTCAGCATCTGAACCGTTTGCCAATGCATCTGCCCAGTATTGAGCAACAAAGAAGTGAGATGCTTTGTTATCTGGCTGACCCACTTTTCTTCCTGGTGCTTTGTTGTTGTCAAGGTATCCTTGGTTCGCAGCATCAAGAGCAGCAGTCAATGCTGCAAGTTTAGCATCGTCATGTTTTTGACCGATCATTCTTAGTGACTCAGCCAATGCCAAGAATTCACCAAGTGAATCCCATCTCAAGTGACCTTCAGCAAGGAACTGGTCTACGTGCTTAGGTGCTGAACCACCTGCACCAGTTTCGAACAATCCACCACCTGCAAGCAACGGAACGATAGAAAGCATCTTCGCTGAAGTTCCAAGCTCCAAGATCGGGTACATATCTGTCAAGTGGTCTCTAAGTACGTTACCAGTTACAGCGATCGTATTCTCACCTCTTCTGATTCTCTCATTTGTGAATCTTGTCGCAGCAGCGATATCCATGATCTTGATCTCAACACCTTCAGTATCGAACTCTGGTAGGTATTTGTTTACTTTAGCGATCATTTGTGCATCATGTGCTCTGTTCTCATCTAGCCAGAATACTACTGGGTAACCTTCGATCTTTCCTCTTTCAACAGCAAGTCTGATCCAGTCTTTGATCGGAATATCTTTTGCT
>JBFEWI010000283.1:0-1644 GCA_041546475.1 Sulfurovum sp. | reverse complement strand
TCTTTCTGATTCTCTGTGTTTAGTAATGTAGTCATTCATAGCTTCCTGTACAATGGCTGATTGACTGCAGCGATCTGATTCACTTTTTTCTGCAGCGATCTCTTTTACCAATACCACCTGTGATTCAAAGACTAAGCTGCAAGGCAGGTTGATCTTCTTCTCATCATACGGAACTATCTTCGGCATTTTAACGTCCTCTGATAGTATCAACCATCACAACTACTACTACAGCAGCGAAGAAAAGTACGATCCCGATTGCCAATGTGTCATTCATCATTTTTGCCACCCTCTGTAAATAAGTCGTTTAGAATGTTTCCTTTGATCCCGTTGATCATTGCATCAAGTTCATCTGCAGCACCGCTTACGATCTTTTTATTCCTGTAGTGTTTTCTCTGAACTTCTACGAAAAGATGTGGAACGATCTTTTTATTCTCTGTGATCACGAATAGAAATGCAGGTGTCTTAGTATCGGCAGGAAGTGCCTTGCGTATTTCGAACTTTCCGTTGTGCCTAACGTGTTTTGTAAGTATCGGTTTAGACGATGCCATTCCCTGTCCTTTTTTGTAGTTTACTGAAGCAATATTATAACGTTTATTACCTTTATCGCAGCAGTTCTTTTTTCTTTTTTGTATAAGTTGTGACAATATTTTTCAATTCGTCCAATGTATGAGAATATACCTGCTTAGATATTGCGAAGATATAATCTACCCGATCATCACCTATACGTTCCCGCAGGTTTCTTTCGTACTCACCAACTTCGCCTGATTTAAAGTTGTTACAGATCGAACATTGAACGTGAACATTATCTTCATTGTACCGAAGTATTGCATTCACACCCTTTGGCTTCAGATGCCCCGCGTGTGCCTGTCTGCCGCCGTCTTTGAATATGTATCCACAGGATATGCAAGGCAGCCCCTTATCACGTTCCCTGATGAACGCATTGAACGCTTTGTCTGCAAGTTTGATCCAATGGGTTCTATCTCCATTAAGAAGCAGCTTTTTCTCTTTCCGCTTCTTCTTTTGGATCGTAACTTCATTGTGTTCTCTTATACACTCATTGCTGAAACAAAAAGGCTGCAGCGATCCATATGGAACTTTCGGTTCACCACAGTATCTGCACTTCTTGTATCTCTTTCCTTTTTCCTTTTCAGGCTTATGTTTACTTATCTGATTTTCTTTGCTGTACATCTGCTTCCCTTTTTCTTTCTTCGCAACCCTCACACAGTATTTTGATAACTATGTACAACGTAAAAAAGAAGAATAGCCACGAAGCAAAAGTGGCAACTACTGTAATTTCAAGTTCGTATTTATTCTTCATCAGGATATGCCTGTATGTGTCACTAACTCCGATCCTGCATATTGCCCTAAGAAGAAGTAAAACAAGCAGCAGCCACGAAGCCGCCACCCCCATAAAGTAGATTGTTGTGATTAGTTCCTGTGATAGCATTTTAAGTCCTTTCTTCGTGTTTGCTGCAGTAATCATCTAATGGTGACACCCTGCCGTTTAATCCATTTGAGTGACCGCAGAATGTGCCTAAATGATCTGTTGGCATTATGTGTTCGCAGCTGAAGCACTTCTTAGGCAAAAAGGCATCTGCACACATATCAACCGTGTCGATGTGTGAAGTTCCTAAGCATTCGTGT
>JBFEWI010000343.1:0-1063 GCA_041546475.1 Sulfurovum sp. | reverse complement strand
TACTGGGCAGGTATGGTTATTACCAATCTTTTCTCCGCAGGTTCACTTGAGTTAAATGGTTTGGTCGAGTGGATACGTGGTGATTACGTACCGGGTGATGCGTTCTTGACCAGATTCTTTATGTTGCATGTATTGTTACTTCCGTTGGTGATCATAGGGCTTATCGTACTGCATTTTGGTACGCTTAGAATTCCACATGTCAACAACCAGGAAGGTGCAGAGATCGACTTCAAAGAGGCAGCGGATCTTTGGAAAGCAGGTAAGAAGAAAGAGTCTAAAGTGATCCCTTTCTCACCGGTGTTCCTGAGTAAAGATGTCTTTGTGATGGGTGTCTATTTTATACTCTTCTTCTACCTGGTGTTCTATAACTTTAACTTTGCCATGGACCCGGTGAACTTTGACCCGGCAGACGGTCTTAAAACACCGCCGCATATCTATCCTGAGTGGTACTTCCTGTGGTCTTATGAGATCCTCCGTCCGTTCGGTAAAGATGCCGGTCTTATTGCGTTTGGCATCGCACAGCTAGCACTCTTCTTCTTGCCATTTATCGACAGAAGTCCAAATGTCGCTCCGGCACATAAAAGAGGATTGTTCCAAGTATGGTTCTGGGTACTGCTCATCGATATGATCGCACTGACCGCATTGGGTAAATTGCCGCCGACAGATCCTACATTTGCAATGCTGGGTAAGATCTCTGCATGGACGTTCCTGGCACTTGGACCGATCCTGGTGATCATCACGATGTATGAGAAAAAAATAGAGAAGGGAGCATAACATGAGAGAGTTAAAAATATTAGCCGTTGTTGTCTTCTTTTCCTTATTGACCTATTATCTGGTAGAACCTTATGCGCACCATGAAATGCATAAAAAAGTGGATGCTCAGGGGAATGAGATCAAAACAGAGAGTCACGGGTTTAAATATGATGGTTCAGCTGATATCGCAGAGGTTAATAGAGTATTGTCAAATTTAGACTATGAGACTAAGGCTCTCACTGAGAAAGTGAAAGAACTAAAGCAAGAATTAATTGATAATAATGATGTAAATAAAACAGAAGTTCAAAAT
>JBFEWI010000052.1:0-9636 GCA_041546475.1 Sulfurovum sp. | reverse complement strand
TATCATCGTTTGCATTTCACTGACAATGCGTGTACCGGTACCGTAGCCATAGAGGATATTGATATCATCAAATGCAACAATGTCGATCAGTGAAACGATAGCAATATCATTGTATGACGAGATTATTTTCTGGTGATCCTGCAGTGTACTACTTGAATATCTCACAGAAGATTGCTTCTTTTTGTTTTCATCGGCCAATATTTTTGTATCTGGTTGAGGAAGAGTTGCACCCATATCCGTTCCTTTTTTGTCTAAGTCAACTTGATGTTTGATCTCCATCAGTTTAAGTAAAGCCTCATCTCTGCTCTCGGCATCTACTCTTTTCTTGATCGGTTTGCCATCAGCATCTCTATAGGTAACGTAGTAACCTGTCACCTTGCCATCAGATTTACGATAGAGTTCACTGACACCTTTATAGTGCTTGTCAGTGATAGTTCTGATTGGCATCTTTTCCTCCGATCTCCATTAAACTTTTTTCTCAGAGATATTTACAAACTGAAAATATCTGAACCTAACTATATATATTCTACACAAAAGTTACTACATATGTCAAGAGTCATGTAGTAACTTCTATATTAACACATATCATTCGATTTTAAGGGCTAAATTTAACAAATTAATATATGATATAGATCTTAATAAATGAACGATTTAAAAAAGTTACTACAAAAGGAATATTTATATATTCATTAATATACACTCACTCTATCTTGAATATTTTTATTTAATTTTTTAGTGTAGTAATTAAATAGGTCACCTAAAAAGAAACTCTTTTTCGCCTCCCCTATTCCAAGCTGAAAAGATCTACTATATGCTATTGGATTTTTTTGTTATACTTGTATAAGATAATCTGAAACAAGGTATATAATGGGAAGTGAGATCAGTCACAGAGCCTTTACAGAAAAAGATTTTATAGCCTTTCAAAAAGCATTGGATGCTGAGTTTGCATATGTCAAAAGACTCTTTGAGAAAGGTTGCAAGGTTTTTTCAAATGAGTACCGTATAGGGTATGAACTTGAAGTGTGCTTACTTACCCATGACAATCAACCCAATCCGATCAATAAAAAGATACTTGATGATATAAACTCCCCTCTTTTCACCAATGAACTTGCAAAATATGACATGGAGATCAACGGTCATGTTTTTGCACTTGATACCGGCGCACCTGAAGCATTGAACCATGACCTCCAGTTACTTTGGGAAAAGGCCCGACATAGTGCCAAAAATTTTGGTGCGAAGATCGGACTTTTTGGTGTGCTTCCCAGTCTAAGACTCGAGCATTTCAACAAAGAACTCTACCAGTCTGAGATGCATAGATATACCCTGGTATCCCAACGTATGAAAGAGTTAAGACACGAAAGTGTCAAGGTTCTCTTTCATGGTGAGGATGAAGTCTCTTTGCAGAAAGATGATGTGATGTTCGAGGCACTGGGAACATCTCTACAGATCCACCTTCAGGTTCCTTTTGATCAAGCAGTTGCATATTATCATGCTGCACTGCTTGCCTCTGTTGTACTGGTCGGGTTCGGAGCAAACTCTCCTTTGGTTATGGGCAAAAGGGCCTGGTATGAATCCCGTATCACTATCTTTGAACAATCAGTCGATACAAGAGACAAAGAAAGAAGGGAACATGGTGAAGAGAGAAGAGTACATTTTGCCCATGGATACATAGACTCCTGGCTGGACCTTTTTGAACAAAACAAAATGTTTAAAATTATTTTTGCAGATGTAAGGGAGCAACCTGCAAGCGATCTGCACCATTTCAATCTTCATAATGGTACGATCTGGAGATGGATACGTCCTATATTAGGGAGCGACAAAGATGGGAAACATACACTCAGACTTGAACTTCGCGTGCTTCCGTCCGGACCGACACTGATAGATACAGAAGTGAATCTGTGGTTTTTCATAGGTCTCATCCATGGTTTGGTACAATCCAAGATCGATCTTCAAAAAATTCCTTTTGAAACACTCAAAAATGATTTCTACTCGGTAGCAAAATACGGATTAGAGACGGATTTTCATGAAGCTGTAAATGCGCAGAGCGTCTCTTTGAAAGAGTGGATCTTGAATGATGGTGTGGCAATGGCAAAAATGGGTCTTGATGCTTTAGGCATCCATCACACAGATGCCTATCTCAATACTGTCAAAGAGAGAACATTAAGCGGACAAAACGGTGCTGCATGGCAGCTTGAACACTTCAAAAAATACAACAGCATACCCAAACTGATGGAGGATTATATGCATAATGCTGAGCAGAATATTCCCGTACACAAGTGGGGTCTATAGATGAACCGTTTAAGTATAGTAAATGACCTGCCCGATGCATTTTTAGATATTTCCTATCGGGACATTAAAAAAGTCTTCGACAGCCCTACACTTGTACATCTGAAAGGTCATAAAAGCCCCCCACTTTTTATATCCATTATGCTTCACGGAAATGAGTTCAGCGGCTTACAGATCATGCAGGAGATACTTAAAAAGTACAGAGATGCCCAGGGATATGCACTTCCAAGATCGATCTGGCTTTTTGTAGGAAATGTTGAAGCAGCATCACAGGGACTTCGAAGACTGGATCATGAACTGGACTTTAACCGAGGCTGGCCGGGTACGACCGAACCAGATGCACCTACATCAAAACTTATTGCCCAAGTGATGCAGAAGATCACTGAGGATGAACTCTTCGCAGCCATTGATCTGCACAATAACACAGGAAAGAATCCCCCTTACGGCTGCATCTCTGTAGTCAATGAGAAGAACAAATACTTGAGCAGTTTCTTTAACCATATCGCCATGGTGTTCCATACACCCAAAGGTGTATCAACCATGGCTTTTGATGATATCTGTCCTGCGATTACACTCGAGTGTTCTACGCCCGGTAATACGCTTGGCATAGAAAAAGCCGTTGCGCTGATCGATGACCTGATGCATATGGACCATTTCCCCGATAAAGACCTTCCCGCTCATGACCTGCAACTGGTAAAGAACAGTGCAGTGCTAAAGATAGCTCAAGGCGTGAACTTCGGATTTGAAGATGAGGATGAATGTTTTGATCTTACACTTGTAGAGAAATTTGACCGTCATAACTTCACACAACTTAAAATCTCGGAAGTTTTTGCCCATACCACTCTGGAGAGACCCCTCATCGCCACAGCAGAAGATGGTAGAGACCTGACAGATGAGTTGATATCCAATAACAACGGTGCGATCTCTCTTAAAAAACCCCTGATGCCGGCAATGATCACTCTGGATAAAAAGATCATTATGCAGGATTGTCTCTGTTATCTCTTGGAAGCGTACGAGGGGTGAATCTCCTTTATTCCACATATCTTTTTTTCAAAAGCACCAAATAGATCGCGACAGAGATACCCGCTGATCCCAAGATCATCAGCATGACCATGATCTGATACCGTACAGCAATCAGGGGATCGACCCCTGAGAGTATCTGGCCTGTCATCATGCCCGGCAGAGATACAAGACCTACGGCAAAAAGCATATTGATCCTTGGAATAAGCGCTGCCTTATAGGATATGACACGGGCACTGCTGTAGGTATTTCCCCTGTTGATCTCACTTTCCAATCTTTCAGCAGAAATACTTACAGCATTCATCGCATTGGCAAAGATCATACCTGCAAGTGGAATGATATATCTTGGTTCATACCAGGATTCAAGCGTGAGTACACCAAAGACAACCATGATCAATGTAAAAACACTACCGATAGATATAGAAATAAAAGCATAAAGATAGAATTCATTGTGTCGTTTTTCAACAGGCCGCATAGAGATAATACTCGCAGCAACAAGCATCACTGAAAGTATAAGCATCACCAGATAAGGAGAATCCACACTGAAGATATATGTTAAGACATACCCTATCGCTATCAATTGTATCAGCATCCTGAAAAGTGCATAGAAAAGTGTCATCCTGTCTTGCGTCCAGCGTATATAGATCACGATCACCATAGCAACAGGGATCATAATCCACGAAAGATTTAAAAGTGAGATGTCGTATATGGATGTATTCATACATTTATTATAGCAAATTCATTTCGATGCCTCCTATTTAGGCTCATTTTAAGACGCTTGATTAAAATTTAATCATCACTCTATACATAAATTACTCCATTGTTGTTATACTTGAAGCATAAATATTGGAAATTAATCTAAGAGATATCAATACCAAGTAATATGCTTTGTATTTACAAGTGCCTGAAGTGAATTAAAACCTCCTTTTTGAATACGATGTAATCTCTCCTTATCTCACTTCAGGTACCTGTAAATACAACAACGTCAACTCTTAAACATTTCCATGTTTCATAGATAGAGGCTATATCTATCTTAAAAAGCTTGTAAGGTTTTTAAAAAGGAGGCAAGATGAAATATGGACTGATTAAAAAGATCATATTCCCACTGTTCGTACTGATCGTCATATTAAGTATATGGAACGGCATTGCAAGTGTGGTAGACGAGTTCCCGACTGCTTCGGATACCTATGTTGCAGCTTTTGGTGGAGAAGATAGTGAAGGATATGAAGTCGATGGTATTTTCGCTGATCCTTTTTACATAGACGGTGAAGAAGATAAAGGGATCTTTTGGTATCTATTGGAATCGCTTAAAAACGTTTTTGGAGGATTTGCACTTTCACTGATCATAGGGATTCCATTGGGAATACATATAGGTACGAGCAAAAATCTGCAATATGCCTTTGATCCCTTTATTGAAATATTGAAGCCCATATCGCCATTGGCGTGGTTACCCCTGTTACTTTTTATCTTCAAAGATACGAAAATAACAGTGGTCACAACCGTCTTTCTTACCTCCATCTGGCCAGTCATGATCAACACGGTTTCAGGTGTACGCAGTGTAAGTGAAGATTATATGAATGTGGCCAAAATTTTAAGATTTACAGCACTAGAAAAAGTAGTGCAGATCATACTTCCCGTAGCTGTACCGTATATCTTCACTGGTATGAGACTCTCACTGGGACTTTCCTGGATCGTGATCATTGGTGCTGAGATGTTAAGCAGGGGTAACGGTATAGGAGCTTGGATCTGGAATGCATACGATGACCTTGAGTATACCCATGTCATCATAGGTATTATGATGGTTGGTTTGATCGGGTTTATGTTGGACCTGATGATGAGAAAGGTCGCCGATTTCTTTGATTACACAAAAAAGGCAGAGCGTCATGAGTGAATTTCTAAGTTTGAAAAATATTGAAAAAAGATTTCCTACATCCGGGAAAGAAGCCTATATTGCACTGACCGATGTAAATATGGAAATTAAAAAAAATGAGATCATTTCTATCATCGGACACAAAGGGTGCGGCAAATCAACACTGCTGAAGATCATCCTGGGACTTGAGAAACAGACCAAAGGCAATATTATGCTCAATGGAAGAGAAGTGACGGAACCGGGACCGGACAGAGCCGTCGTATTTCAGCATGGCTCTTTGCTTCCATGGCTGAGCGTATATGAGAACATAGAGATGGCCATTAGAAAGATCATGCCTGAGCTTGATGCGATCTCCTTACGTGAACGTGTAGAAAAATTTGTCTCCATGGTAAACTTGGAAGCAGCCAAAGACAAACTCCCCTGTGATATCTCCGAAGGTATGAAACAACGTGCAGATATCGCAAGAGCCCTCTCCATCAAACCCGATGTTCTCCTGATGGATGAACCTTTTGCAGCGATAGACTCCTTAACAAGAACAACGCTACAGGAGCTTTTAATGCATATACAGAAAACTGTCAACACGACAATGATCATTATGACGCATGACATAGATGAAGCCGTACTTCTCAGTGACAGAGTGGTCATGATGACCAATGGGCCTGAAGCGACTATCGGAGAGATACTCGAAGTCAACCTCGATCGTCCGAGAAACAGAGTGGCACTACAACATGATCCTGAATATATCAGATGCAGAGAAGCCATTGTGGCATTTTTTTATGAAAAATTTGCCAAAGAAGACGAATAAAAAATTTCAATACAGAGGTACGAGGGGCATTCTAAAATATCACTCCAACGATAAAGTTTGCCCTTTTTTTTAATTCATTACCCACTCCGGATCATCAAGTAAATCTTATCAGTAAATCCACGGTATCAAACGATAGCGTACACTCTGAGCATAATCCCGATACCCCGGCAGCTCTTCATGCAGGGTTTTATCTTCAAGTGCGGTTCTCAATACTGCTATGACCAATGCTGCCGCAACAGGGATAAGGGTCCATAGGGAGTTCAAGGCCATGATAATGCCTGCAAGTGCAAGCAGATTCCCGGCATAACCCGGGTGCCGAACGATCCGGTAAGGGCCGCTATCGCAGACCGAATGTCCCCGATCCGTTTGGATATGCACCGTACTGGAGAAAAAACGGTTCACGACTAAAGCCCATGCAGCAAATGCGTACCCACATGCGATGAGAACGAGACCGAGAATATGAAGCGATACCGGGAATAAAGGTGTCCATCCATAGCGGTGATCAAGTCCTGCTACGATCATAAGGGGAAATGTAAGACTTATTGCCATCAGTGGGGAAAGCACTTTATCCCATGGTTTCGCATTCATAGTTTTCTCCGAGGTAGCCCGTTCTACCAGAATTCCCGGATGCCGCTTTTCTGCCAAAAATCGTCCACCTATGCCCGATACAAATATCAGCACAGCATAGACCCAGGCCTGCCACCATCCAAGATCTCCTCCGCAGACCAGAAGTATCAGCGGGATGATGAGATATGTGAGGACCAGAACAAACCACAGACGAGGGCTTGGAGCTTGATCTATGTTTTGATCAACGGTTTCAGATGTCATTTTTACTCCTCAAGAAGCCAAGATTACAATATTTGGCTTATTATAAACATGTGCAGCCAACGATTTACACTAAAAAAACAAAAATCCTGGGCCCTTTTTATTAAAGTATAACGGTAAGAAGGACAAAATTTCCACAAGGAACCACTTTATCTACTTCCTTTGTCTTTACTTTCTTTCAAAGCCTTTTCGTAAAGTCTCTTATCTAATAGGTTTAAAGGGATATACAAAATGATAGCTCCCAATGCTACATATCCTGCGAAAGGAGCTATATCAATCAACAAACTGCCCGATTCTCCCCTTAGTGCATCTTTCAGTGTATCAGCAAATGCAGCAAACGTTCCAAAGAGCATGACTACCAGGAGTAAGAGGCCCATGATATTCTTCCTGATCTTGTAGTTATGTAAATAATGCATGTTATCTCCTGTTTATTAAATGGTTCAAATATGATCTAAGCTTTTGCCGGTTGTGTGTGAACATCCATTTGCGGGTAAGGGATAGAGATACCTTTTTCATCAAATGTTAGTTTTACTTTTTCAATGGTATCAAAATGCACACCCCAGTAATCTGCAGCTTTGACCCATACACGTACCGTAAAGTTCACAGAACTGTCTCCAAGTTCACCCACACCTATAAAACTTGCACGATCCTTCAATACACGTGTGTCAGCATCAATGATCTCCTGCAGAGTTGTCTTTGCCAGTTTAAGATCATCATCATACCCTATACCAAATACAAAATCCACACGGCGTTCTTCTTTTTTAGAGAAATTCGTGATATTGCCCGAAGCAACAGCACTGTTTGGAATCAAAATGACCTTATTGTCCGGTGTTAAAAGTGTTGTATTGAAAAGTGTGATAGCTTCCACCGTACCGCTTTCCCCTGCTACAGAAACGAAATTTCCCACTTCAAAAGGACGGAAAAGTATCAGGATCACACCTGCTCCGATGTTTCCGAATGTACCTTGAAGTGCCAAACCTATAGCCAAACCGGCAGCACCCAGTATCGCTATGAACGAAGTAGTATCAACACCTAAATTGTTGATCGCGGCCAAAACCACCACCACCATCAGAAGTATATCGATGACACTTGCTATAAATGCACTGAGCGTCGTATCGATCTCACTGCGCTCCATCAGTTTTTTAATGAATCCAGAGAGTTTATTTGCCACCCATTTACCAATGACAAAAATAGCAATGGCACCGATCACCTTTATGCCATATTCAGTACCATACTGTATGGCCATATCCACATATTTATTGACGTCTGTGTTTGTTACTTCCATTGTATCCCTTTATTGTAATTATGCTCTCTTGTGTGGTGTCATACCTTGATCCAACTACATTATTGTATTATATTTTTATAACATTCATATTGTGAGGCAATCAGGGTTTAGATAATTCCTCCTGATTTGGCACCCCATGTGGTTCGCCATCTGGTCTTTACCAAACTGAGTCCTGCCATAGCGATCAGGGCATTGGCAGCAATAAACATAAACCCTACCGTATAATCCCCGAACATCAGTGTAGAAGCCCCGAGTATTACTAAAATCCCTACTCCGCCAAGTGCACCGGCGGCTCCAATCAGACCGGTCATAATACCTATATCTTTTGCGAACCTCTGTGGTACAAGTTGAAACAGCGCACCGTTTGCCATACCGAGATTTGCCATAATAAGGAACATAACAAAAATAGCAAACCAAAATGACAACCCTATAAATGCATTGATGAAGATAAGCGCTGTAACACTTGAAAAATAAATATAAAGTGACTTAATTCCTCCCACTCTATCGGCGATAGCCCCCCCTACAGGTCTAAGCAGCGCACCGGCCATAATACAGAATGCTGCAAAATAACCCGCGACCACATGTATATTCTCTTCTCCCAATACTTCTAACCCGAATACGGCCATCTCATTAGAATACATGGACATCAGATAGACTTTCATATACATGGCAAATCCTACAAAAGCGCCAAAACTCACGGCATAAAATAGGTTGAACCACCAGGTATCCCTGTCTTTTAACAATCTTACATAGTCAGAGAGATTTTTTTGTCTTGGGACATACACCTCTTTGGGTGCATCTTTTGCGATGAGCATATAAATGATAAAAACGAGTAAAGAGAGCACAGCCGCCACAAAAAATACGGATTTCCATCCCCATATCTCAGCGATCTTCGGGGCAAAAAGAAAACCAAGTACCACACCTATATTTCCTATACCAGCGATACCAAGTACGACACCTTGCAGTCTTGGCGGATACCATTGCCCAGCCTGCGGTAAAGCCACTGCAAAGGATGCCCCTGCAAAACCGAGCCCTACCCCCACGAACAGCAACTCTTCATAAGAGATATGCTCACCGAATGATGTCACATAAAATAAGGTCAATATAACTATAGTCTGTGCCATCAAAGCAGTCTTTTTAGCACCGACCCTACCCACAAAAAAACCAAGTACGACACGCAGTAGTGATCCTACGAGTATGGGTACAGAAAGGAGTGTCGCTGTCTCGGAGGATGTCATCAAAAATCCATAATTTGCCAGGCTGTCTGTGATCTCTGTTGCAAGTGGAGCAAGTATCGTCCATACCATAAAACTAAAATCAAAATACAAAAATGCTGCAAACAAAGTAGAGGGGCTCCCTTCCCCCTTCAAACGTTTAATACCTATCATTTATACTCCTTAGGGACAAGATAAACAGTATAGTAAAGTATACATAAAAATGATGCGAAGAACCGGGGTGATGTGATTAAATATTATACATGCGTATGTTTATACAACATACCCATATTAGATATAATTTAAGAGGAATTTTTAGAGGAAAGGAGCC
>JBFEWI010000335.1:0-1074 GCA_041546475.1 Sulfurovum sp. | reverse complement strand
GGTACGACAGGTGTCGATACATTTGTTACGATGAACTTCTCTTCTGACTTCCAGGAAAAAGATATCGTTTTCGGTGGTGATAAAAAACTGGCGGTCTGTTTTGAAGAGATCGACGAATTATTCCCGCTTAATAACGGTATTACCGTACAATCAGAATGTCCAATCGGTCTGATCGGTGATGATATCAATGCGACGTCAAAAGTCTATGCGAAAAAGACAGGTAATACGATCGTTCCAGTGAACTGTGAAGGTTTCCGCGGGGTTTCTCAATCACTGGGTCACCACATTGCCAATGATACGGTTCGTGACTATGTCTTTGACGGTAACATTGAGAACTTAGGTGATACTATTGAGCCTACTGAGTATGACGTTGCGATCATCGGTGACTATAACATCGGTGGTGATGCATGGTCAAGCCGTATCCTTCTTGAAGAGATGGGTCTTCGTGTAACTGCTCAGTGGTCAGGGGATGCAACACTCAAAGAGATGGCTCAAACGCCAAAAGTGAAATTGAATCTCTTGCACTGCTATAGATCAATGAACTATATTTCTCGTCATATGGAGAAAGAGTATGGTATACCTTGGTTAGAGTATAACTTCTTCGGACCGTCACAGACGATCAAGTCGCTTCGTAAGATCGCAGCATTCTTCGATGAGTCTATTCAGGCAAAATGTGAAGAAGTGATCGCGAAGTACCAACCAATGATCGATGCAGTTGTGAACAAATATAAGCCAAGACTCGAAGGTAAACAGGTAATGTTATTTGTCGGTGGTCTTAGACCAAGACACGTTATCGGTGCCTATGAAGACCTTGGAATGGAAGTAATCGGTACGGGTTACGAGTTCGCACATGATGACGATTATAAAAGAACGAAAGATGAGATCTTTAGATCCACAGTGATCTATGATGATGTCAATGAATATGAGCTTGAAGCGTTTGTAAAAAAACTTGAGCCGGATTTGGTAGCATCAGGGATTAAAGAGAAAT
Source organism: Sulfurovum sp. (assembly GCA_041546475.1). GTDB lineage: Bacteria > Campylobacterota > Campylobacteria > Campylobacterales > Sulfurovaceae > Sulfurovum. The sequence continues at coordinate 86 of JBFEWI010000335.1, read as the reverse complement.
ATGTATTCCAAAAAATGGGTCTGCCATATAGACAGATGCACTCTTGGGATTATTCTGGTCCATACCATGGATATGACGGTTTTGCG
>JBFEWI010000198.1:0-3096 GCA_041546475.1 Sulfurovum sp. | reverse complement strand
TTGCATTGTAGGCTCCTTTTGTTGAAACTTAACACTATCATACCCAAATTCTACATTTACTACTCTTCCTTTTACTTCACAATACTCTTTTTATTTTTGCTACTAAAAGCGGTGAAAGTAAACTCATGACCAATACAATGATAAACAGATCACCCTTCATGATATTGAAGACTTGTAAAATATCAGACCATGGTTTACCAACCACATAATGACCAAACAGTAATTCAAATACCAGTGTCATTACAACCCATTGAAGTCCAATGAGAAAGTAAGTATGAGAAGGATGTTTACCAAATAATGGGAAAGAGAGATAGGTCACTATAAATACGATTAGTGAGAGCATGAGACCACTCACTGATATTGCCATACTTGGTCCTAGAGTGGAGACCAAAACACTTTCTCTAAAGATGCCATTGAGTATGGCTAAGAGAGCTATGATAATCCAAATCATACTTGTCTTAAGAAAAAGATTGACAGTCATATGTCACTCCTAACTACTTATCTATTAGTATATTATGTCCTATTATTACTTGAATTCTGTATTGTAACAGTACAGGGTATTTGGACAGGGAAGGTAAATTGTATGCTATAATCTTTTCATGAATATCACAGAAGATCTACAAAAAGCCAAACAACTGTTAGAGGCATCAGACGCACTTTTTATCACTGCGGGAGCGGGGATGGGAGTGGACAGCGGATTGCCTGATTTTAGAGGTGTGGAGGGGTTTTGGAATGCCTATCCCAAAGCAAGAGAGCTGGGCCTTCATTTTGAAGAGATGGCAAATCCGGAGTGGTTTGAGTCCGACCCTAGGCTTGCCTGGGCATTTTACGGGCACAGACTGCACCTTTATCGTGACACTCTGCCGCATGAGGGGTTCAAACTACTTCTGGAATTATCTAATACTAAAAAATATGGAGCCCATATCTTTACCTCAAATGTAGATGGACAGTTTCAAAAGGCCGGTTTCAAAGAGGAGCAGATCATGGAGTGTCACGGTTCCATTCACCACATGCAGTGTATCGATAACTGTCAGGGAATGCTCTGGAGTGCCGATAATACCTTTATAGAGATAGAAGAGGGATTTAAAGCCAAAGAGCCTTTGCCTTCCTGTCCTTTCTGCGGGGCTATGGCACGCCCGAATATTTTAATGTTCGGAGACTTCGGATGGGAGTATGCCCGTACGGATGGACAAAGAGAGAGACTCAGCCGTTGGATGGATATGTTGGAAAAGGAGGGTGCAAAGCTTGCTATCGTGGAGCTAGGGGCAGGGACAGCGGTACCAACAGTCAGAAATACTTCTGAACAGATAGCTAGGAAGTTTGATGTGCCTTTGATCCGTATCAATCCAAGAGAGAGTTTTGGCGCAGAGATCGGGCTTCCTATGGGAGCTGTCGAAGCACTTCATCAGATCATTATGTAGATCGCAGGCTGCTTACTGATTTAAAATGCAGTAGCATTAAGCGCTTCTGCTTCGCCTAGGGTTTGGTTTTGACTCTTTTCTTCTGATTCTTGCGCTTTTACTACCTTGACATCTATCTTGACTTTTGATGCCTCATTGGCTTCGGCTTCTCTCGTAACCGCCTCTACCTTATTTTTTATGGTAGTGGGGTCTATTTTGGGAGAAAAAGGCTTTATCTTGGGTTGTCTTTGTGCCTTTTTTAACGCTCTATTGATCTCGATCAAACCCGTTTCATAACTACATAATTTATCGTAGTTGTTCATGTCTTGTTCCATCATGGCTATCGTGTAACTTTCTATCATCCTGGTTCTTCTCAGGATTATCTTTTGGGCATACTTTTCCCTTGCGATCTCTACCCCTCGTTTAATTTCGGGGGAGAGTGCATTTTCATAGGCTATTTTGGCTTTATTACTGCCATCCTCACTCTTTTGTATATAGAGTTTCTTGGCACCATCTGTGATGCTTTTTACACCAAATGCTTGGCTCACCCCATCAAATATGTCCATATAGAGCCCCTGTTTTTTAGGACTGGATGATGTATTGAGTGGATTGTCCAAGTAGTGCTGACACTGAAGATTGGATTTCATGATAAACTCATCTATCAAAGCATTTCGCTCTTCTTTCGTAGGAGACACATCATCAACGGTAGCGATGAACATAGACCTGTCCGTATGAAAACCGGATACTTTACTCATTTTTTTACCGGGTTCTGCAGTATCAGAACCACATCCATTTATACCTAATAGAGTAGCTGCTACTATCAGATAATGGATCTTGTTTTTTACCATACATACACTCTCTTGTAATTAATATGATATTATACCATTTAGCCTGCAATAAATACTAAGATAAAGTGATCTAGACAGTTTCTTTTGATGTCCATCAGTATCTTCTAGTATATAGGGCTTTCAAGTGAATCGGAAGGGTTGTTATGCGTTGTTTTTCTTGTTCAACATTAAGTTTTAGGATCCTTTGCAAGCAATGCATAGAACAACTGTTTATCCCTTCCATCAGTACTAGAAAAGTAGGGACACTGGATATCATTAGCTTTTTTAAGTACACCACTCTTGAGACACTGCTGCACAGTAAACACAAACCAGAAGGATTCCGTATCTACAAGGCTCTGGCCAACATGACCATGAGACCCTTTATTGAAGAGTTTGTAGCCTCTGACAACAGAGATGTCTACATCGTAGGCATAGATGAATATGTCAAAAGCGGCTACTCTCATGTGGCACTTTTAACCCGGGCTATGAAGGCAAAGAGTTCTATCATACAGCACAGTTCTCTTATGGCCCAGAACAGGGTGAACTACTCGGGTAAAAACCTACAGTTTCGTTTGGAAAACCCCAGGGATTTTCTCTATACAGGCAAGTCAAATATCGATGTGATACTTGTAGATGACATCATTACTACGGGTATCACGCTTCAAGAGGCACAAAAAGTACTGATATCTCACGGAGTCAACGTACTCTTTGCGTTGACATTGGCTGATGTAGAGGAGTCCTGATCTAATCAGAGAAGAAGATTTCATTAGATCTAATTTCCTTATAAAACATGACATTATAAGGTTCTGCTCGTATCACCACGAGTTACCATAATACGCTATCTCCTCAGGATACATATTTTTGGGAAG
>JBFEWI010000269.1:0-1799 GCA_041546475.1 Sulfurovum sp. | reverse complement strand
TCAAGGTATGAGACCACCTAAAGGTGAAGTGTACAGTCCGACAGAGTCACCAAAGGGTGAACTTGGGTTCTATATCAAGTCAGAGGGTGAGCCGTACGCTTACAGACTGAAATGTAGAGCACCGAGTTTCTTCCATACAGGACTTCTTCAAGAACTTCTTGTTGGTACATACATAGCAGACGTCGTTACGATCATTGGTTCTACCAACATCGTATTCGGTGAAGTTGACAGATAAGGAGAGACCATGAAAAGATATGATTTAAGACATTTAAAAGACGATTTCTATGATAGAATGGTCGAGCTTATTGATCAGGGACTGAAAGTAGGGGAAGTGGGTATCTTTCTTTTTGAAGTAGGAGATTTCTCTTGTATCCAAAAATCTGCAGATGTGATAAAAGCTACGGGCCATGATTTGATGAATTCACTGAAGTTCAATGAAGTGGACTGGACGATCGTCGTCAAAAAGGTAGATGAAGCGACAAAGCAGGAGAGAGTTGCAAAGATCGAGGCTGAAAAAGCTGAAGCTGAATCTGAAGAGGTTGAAACAGAAAAGGCTGAATAAAAGCCTGCTGTTTTATAACCTATACATCTTTTCTTGTGTGAAGATGTTATGGGTTTCTCATAGACTACAACACATATATCAATCAAACTTTTTTATAAATATTGTTAAGTGGAAAATGAAATGTTGGAGTACATACTCTAAAACTCTTCGAGTACGTATAAAGTGTATGCCATGCTCAGTCAAGAGCACAGCATAGAGGATTTATTATAGTTTAGATGCAATATCTTTTACTGCATCACTTGCATGGTTGAATGCAAGTGCAATACTCCCTTGATCTGTGACAACATCACCGATCGTATAAAGACCTTCTACATTTGTCTCAAATGTTGCCTCATTATATACAGGAACATCCCACTCACCAGTTTTAACACCAGAGTTTACAAGGATATCTTTTGGAGTCGTTCCTCCAAGTGCATATACAGCTCTGTCATACTCGCCAGTTGAGCCATCAGTAAAGTTTACTTGGATCTTACCAGCAGCTGAAGGCTCAACGCTCTCAACATCTACACCCATTTTGTTAACGATTTTACCATTGTCAAGATACTTTGTACACATCTCAGTATTGATCGGGTTCATACGTGTGATCTCAGCTTTACGGTAGTTAAGTGTTACAACACAATCTTCCATACCTTCCATCTCTACTAGACCATACGCGTATTCACCAGCAGTGTCACCACCACCAACAACCATCACGTGCTCACCGTTTTGAACTTTTGAAAGGTTGAAGTTAAGAACATCATTAAGTTCTCTAGGGAACTTATATTTAGGTTTGTTTGGTTTACCCATACGACCTACTGAAAGGATAACATTTCTAGCTCTCAATGTTTCCAACGCTTCATCTACACCGTCAGTACCATAAATAATTGAGAAAAGACCATCTTCACCTTTTTCAACTCTCATGATCTCATGATTATACTCAAATCTGTCAAGTACGCCAGCATCAGTGAGTTTTTTATCCATTTGCTCAATGTACTCTTCTTTAGAACACTCTTCAAATGTAACGTTACCAGTGAATTCAAATTTGATACCCATCCAGTCTTTATCTACACGTTTACCTTTTTTGTAAAACTTGTGGATCATATCATTGTGATGAGGCGCTTTGTCAATAACAACAATGTTCTCAATACCAGCTTGCTTTGCTTCGATAGCAGCTGCCATACCGCCAGGTCCTGCTCCGATAATCGCGATGTCTACTACTTTTCCGTTTTCATGAATCATGTTAACCCTTATTAAACTT
>JBFEWI010000020.1:0-14799 GCA_041546475.1 Sulfurovum sp. | reverse complement strand
CGCTAAAAAATCACTTGAATATCTTGAAGAAGCAAATATCGGTGATGTTGCATACTTTGGTCCGGAAAATGAATTCTTCATTTTTGATGATGTAAAATTCAGAGATGATGTGAACAGTGCATACTTCAGAGTAGATACTGAGGAGGGTGAATGGAGCAGTGATACGAACTATGACGTTGGTAACATGGGTCACAGACCTGGTACAAAAGGCGGGTACTTCCCGGTAATGCCTACTGACTCTATGGTTGATCTAAGAGCTGAAATGATGTTGCTTCTTGAAGAAGTAGGTCTGGAAGTTGTGCTTGGTCACCACGAAGTGGCACAAGGTCAAGGTGAGATCGGAATCAAATTCGGTACGCTTATCGAAGCTGCAGATAACGTTCAAAAGTACAAATATGTCGTTAAAATGGTCGCACACCTTAACGGTAAAACAGCAACATTCATGCCAAAACCACTTTACGGTGATAATGGTAACGGTATGCACGTACACCAGTCTATCTGGAAAGACGGTAAAAACCTCTTCTATAAAGATGGTGCGTATGCGAACCTAAGTAAAACAGCACTTGACTACCTAAGCGGAATCTTTAAGCACTCTGCTGCAGTATCTGCATTTACGAATGCAAGTACAAACTCTTACAAAAGATTGCTTCCAGGATTTGAAGCACCATCTATCTTGACGTATTCAAGCCAGAACAGATCGGCAGCTTGTCGTATCCCTTATGGTGCAGGTGAAGCAGCGACTAGAATCGAAACAAGATTCCCAGACTCAACTGCATGTCCATACCTTGCATTCTCAGCATTGATGATGGCTGGAATAGATGGTATCAAACATGGCGGTTATGACATGGTTGGACCAATGGATGAAGACCTTTTCGAACTCAGCCTTGATGAGATCAGAGAGAAGAAGATCCCTCAAATGCCTCACACTTTAAGAGAAGCAGTTGAAGGTCTTATCGCAGACAATGATTTCTTGAAACCTGTATTTACACAAGAATTCATCGACACATACCAACACTACCAGTTTGAAAGACAGATCTGGCCAGATGAAGGTAGACCAACAGCATTCGAATTTATCACAACGTACTCTTGCTAATATTTCCTTTCGGGCCTTCTGCCCGGAAGTACTTCTTTTTTTCTTCAAAATCTATCTAGATACTTTATTTTCAAATGATTTTTTTGTTTAATAGTTGACATTATAAAATCTCTTATAGAGCATTTGATAAGGTCATGCTCGCCAATTTTAATCAAATATTTTTGATATAATCTTCATTATAAATATCAAATATTAAGGGTTTAAAATGAGAGATGTACGTATATGCTATGTTGGAGACTCTTTTGTCAATGGGACAGGAGATCCAACCAAGCTTGGTTGGGCAGGAAGACTAAGCGAACGTTCTCAAAACAATAATCTAGATATTACACATTATAACCTTGGTATTAGAAGAGAGACATCAGGGGATATATTAAAAAGATGGGAAGCAGAATGCAACACTAGGTTACCTCAAGTATCAGAAAATAAAGTTGTTTTTTCATTTGGGGTCAATGACACAGTGATCGAAAATGGACAAAGAAGAGTATCCTTGGAAAAGAGCATTGAAAATACCAAAACTATACTGTTGCATGCTTCAGAAAAATATGATGTGATCATGATCGGTATGCCTCCGATTAATGATGATGAACACAATGAACGTATTAAAGAGTTAGATGATAAATATCAAGAGTTATGCAATGAATTACATATTCCATATTTATCGATATTTCATAGGCTGCTTCATGATCAAATATGGAAAGAAGAAGTTTCATTAAATGATGGTGCTCATCCAAAAGATAAAGGTTATGAGATATTGGCAAACTTTATAGCAGATTGGAGTGGGTGGGTGGTTTGATGAATGGAGCAAAGCGGAATTCAACATATTTGCTTATTAAAACCTTATCAAATATAAACTTTATAAGGTTTCAAGATTATTCTTTATCTTTAAAAGTGAGTAGCACTCTAGTCCGTAAATAGCTTCTTCTCTTCCTCTTTTCAAAAGAAGGGGGAAATAGGACCAAAGTGTTGTGCCATAAACGAAGATAGAGACTGCCTAGATCAATATGGTAATGATGAACATGGCTCTTTACTTTATGCTCCCAGAACTTCTCCAAACTTACCATCGTTGCTAGAACGAAGAAGATCATTTCTCACTCCAATCATCCCTGATGGGAACGAGTTAAGAGAAATTAATCCTGCGATAGCCTAGGTATAATATTTGTTTCTATATCGATCAATACTTACGACACTTCACTATAAAATCAACATGATAATGTTCATCATGTCTGACCCACGACTTTTTCTTGGAAAAGTTAATATGTTGTTTCAGATATGTTCCATATTTTGTTCTTAGAAGATAGGGCTGCAACTGTGGGTCAAATATAACTCTCCATATTTTTGCGCCTTTAGCTTTTGCTTTTTTATGCAAGCTGACAATATGTGCAGCCATTGCTTCATAATCAATAGTATACCCTTCATAGTGACCTTTTTTGTCAAATTCTATGTTGTACCCAAACTTATTAAATACGTGTGTGGGTAAATGTATTGACTCTCCACTGCTATTAACAACAGGAACCATAAAATCCACAGATAGGCCATTTCTATGTGTTTTATGAGGACTAAATTTCCCACCCTCTTTGAAGCCTGTTTCTGCGTATTTATAAACCTTTTTGGGCATTTCAGTTTCTAATGATTTATATGAGGCTTCTATGATCTCTTTTACTTTTGAATGCACATATGTCCTACCTAGGAGTTCTGCTGTTTTACTGTAACTTACATAGTTATTCCCTTGACTGGAAAGCTGAACGCCATTTTCCAGTCTACCATGTGACGTGCTACCATAGCATGTACTTTCTAAAGCTAGTAGTGATGCATTACAGAACAAAATGATACATACTAAATATTTCATTATCACCTTCAGGTTCTTTTATTTTAAAATGTAAAACAAAGATCTTGAGAAGACACTCTCTGCATTAAGTCATTGTAGGTGTCTTATTCGGAATATACTCCACAAATGTCGCCTTTACCCTTTTAGAAACAAGCATATACGGAATCCATATTATTGCTGCCACTAAACTTCGTGTCAGCTCTTTAGTTGTTGCCGGATCAAACATAGGTTCATCCGTAATAACCAATGAGCCAACCCATGCGTCTAAAGGGATAAAGAAAAGAGAAAATACGATAATGGCAATATAAACCTTAGGGAACAGATAATGCTTGGTAAAAAAAAGATACACAAGATAAACAGACGCAAGTACCAAAAATGAATTACAGATCGCCTCACCAATCAACAAGGGGCCCCAGAGCGAATGGTAAAACTCTGTACCCGGTGTTGTTAATGCTTTGAATGTTCCATCTGTAAAAATGGAATAGTACATTGGACCATATTCATATGATAGTCGTAACGGGGAAATAACTACCCCAATACCAACTAGGATCAACCATCCGCCCAAGCCTTTTAATTTATCTTTATCGTTCATATCCCCTCCATATGCAGTATCTTAATATTTGTAATTCATGTTGTTAGAGACCGGTAATCTATCTATCACGTCTTTTTTTATTGTTTCATTTCAGTGTCATCTTTCTCTATATGCTCACTTACTACAGTTTCTTCTGTAATTTCATCTTTTTTCTTACGTCCGAAGAGTTTCTTCACAAACGCACCTGCACCAATAAGCAGGAAAATCCATAATTTTTTCAAAAATAGTAATATCGTAGCGAGTATACCAACTTTTGCGGCAACCTTACCGGCAACCAATGCACCAATTCCATAAGCCGCAACTGTATCAACATCAGGATTGAAATCCGCATAGCGTGAACCTTCATTGAAGTCTGCTATTTTCAAGACCGTATCAATTTTGGAATTTATCATATCCAACTGATCCATACCTGCAATAAAGTTTAGAACCAAAACTCCTTTTCGCCCTAATACACGAATGTTGTAATTGAGAGTATTGATCTCTTGTGTTCCAAACTTAATCTCTTTTGCCCAGTGTAGTTTATGTGTTTTTTCATCATAATACGGTTTGGCAGCCCATCCAATCAAACTGATGGCATCATAACCCTGCTTCACACGTTCTGCACTTGCATCAGAAGTACTCTTTTTCATATCAGACAAAAGCTCCTGATAGTCTATTTCATCAGCATCTTCATCGGAGACATAACCATCCTCCACATATTCAACAGTGACGCCCCAGGCAGTATTGTCATAAGGTGTTACCCCGGTAGGGAAAAGCATACCCAGTGTTTTTTCTCCTCCTGGAGGGTTCCCCCATATTTTGACCAATACAGTTTCTGTGTCTTCAGGACTCAGATAATAAAAATTTTCAGGCACATGAAGTGTAGCCACCCCGTTAGGCAGTTTTATTTCTCCATGTTGAGGATTCAGTGAATCCAAAATTTTGTTAGCTTCAGCGATATATTGCGCTTGCTCAGCTGTTATGTTTGCCTCATTTTCTGCCAACAATTGGTTTGAAAGCAACATCATCAATGTAAAAATTACTCCAAAATACTTCATCTATACTCCCCTTTTTATATAAATACAGATTATTATATTGAATTTGAATATATTAAAGCTTAATTCAATCTTAACCTTTTGGTATCTAAAATTAGAGATGTAAGGGTGCTTGAGTAGTGAAAAGATAGTTTCGTTGAGAACCGTCCATACTGTAAGGTTGCTAACTTCCTTCAAAAAATGTTGAAATCAAGAAACAAAACATACATGATCATAAAGTAACAAAGATGTTATGAAGAAAGATAATCAAAATCGACTTTTATAGAACCTTATAAAATAGATGATTTTATAAGGTTTCCATCATGTTATTTATCTTTAAAAGTTCGTAGTATTAGTGCGCAAAAAGCTGCTTCTCTTCCTCTTTTCTAAAGAAGGTAAAATATGCCCAGAGTGTCGTTCCATAGACAAAGATAGAGAGCATCACCACTCCTGTGGTCACCACTTCAAAGAGCTCTTTATACTCAAATGATGCAGGGATCATGTGCACAAGTATGATGGAAAGTGCCCCTTTCATACCGGAGAATGTCAGTATGAACCACCCCTCAAAACCGACCGGTTTGATCTGTTCAAGCTTACTGCCCCAAAAAGCGAATTTTGCCATGGAAAACGCACGGATCAATGTGGTAATGATGAACATAGCGAATATCTCTACTTTATATTCCCAGAGTTTCTCCAGACTTACCATCTCTGCCAGAACAAAGAAGATCATGACTGCCGCAATATATCCGAACTCTTTGGCCATCTCATAGATATACTCCATACGCTCGGAAGTGGTCGAATCGATCCCATCCAGACGGAGCTTCTCTAAAAATGTTTTGCTTTTTTTGGCTTTCTCTTCATCCAGTGTTTGCATATCCATATCAATCCAGGCCTTGGTGGCGATGATCGCCGTGATCAAGGTCAAGATACCACTGACATGAAAATGTTCAGCAACCACATAGGCAAGATAGGCTTCGATGATAAAAACAAAAAGCTCTCCTCGCTTATCCTCGATCAGTTTCATCATCATATAGAAGAGATATCCAAACCCTATCCCGATCCCCATACTCACTGCAAAGACACGGAGTGCATCCATCGTCGCCTCTCCTGCATCTATCGTACCGCTCATCATCCATGGCAACCCTATGAAGAAGAAAGCGATGACAGCCGTGGCATCATTCCCTAAAGACTCGCCCTCGATCAACACTTTGATATCGTGCCCGATACCTTTAAAACGGGAAAGCACCGACTGTACACTTACCGCATCCGTAGCCATATTGATCGCAAAGAGTGAGACATACGCACCAAGCGTAAGCCCTTCAAAGATCCCGAAGTAGTACATACTTGCACCCGCTGTAATAGAGAGCGCCACCGCGATCACTGCCAGATAAAAAATACTCCAGCCATGTTTTTTAATGTCGCTAAAATGCAGATGTAGTGCATCCCCCATAAAGATAAGCGGAATACAGAACAAAATGATCGTATCGAAATAGTGCGGCAGGTCTATCGGTACTGCCACAGGAACATAGGTGTAGATCGTGTATGAACCTATAAGTAATAAAAATACTGAAGGTATTTTCAACCTGTTGGCCAAGGCATCAGAAAAGACGACCAATCCCAGTATTGTAATAAGTATGATCCCTGGTGCGAAACTATGCATTTTAATCCTCCAATAATGTTTTCATCTCTTGTAAATCTCTATACCCTTTTTGGCATACCATATGTCCCTCTTCATCTATGACGACCACGGAAGGAAATGCGTTGGCTCCCATAGAACGTGCTTTTGCAAAATCATGTTCCATAAGAAGCTGTGCTCTTTCACTCTCATAGAAAGTCCTAAATACATTTTTATCTGACTCTGGTCTCTCTAGTAAACCGATCAACACGTCCATATTCGTAATATCCTCAGCTCTGGTATAAAATGCCTCTTGTATCGTATGCAGATAGCTAAAAGCACTTTCCATCCCGAAAAGTTCTCTGACAGTGATCACTGCTTTGCAGGCAGGATAGGTGTCATAATCAAAAGACTCTTTTTCAAATAGCCTGTCTGAAAATGCTTGTCCTGTTCTTTGTGCGACCTGTTCCCAATGTCCTTTTAGATACCCTTTTGCACTCTCATCCCAAGGCATCTGACCTTTGGTACGTAGACCGCCTAAGACCAGTGAGAACGTATACTTTTCATGTAAACCAGTATGCAGTGCTTCGATCACAGGTGCAAACCCCCAACACCATGAACACATGGGGTCAAGTACAAAGATCAACTCTTTTTGCATGCTAGAATAAGGTACCGCTGTCGTTGGAAACAGGGGTCAAAGGCACTCTTCGTTTAGGATGCAGAGGATCCTCTTCTTCAACTATCTCTTCTGGAGAAACCGGATCTTCATCGATATTGATCATTGGTGCAAGGCCTATCTCTCCATCATCGGGATTGTTATCTTCTGTGATCTCTATCTCTTCGGCCAACAATTGATCATATCCGTCATAATTCTGTACCCTTCTTTTATGGCTGTCAGGCAGTGGAGAATTTTGTGTATAAAGTTCTGACTTACCCTGATACTCTCCTCTAAATACACCCTCCGGGATATCAAAGGTTCGCTTCGTATCCGGATACAACTCTAATAGTTTTTTATAGTAAAAAGAGAATGCTGGTGCAGCCAGTGCACCCCCTGTCGCTCCGCGTCCTATATGTGAATTGTCATCTCTACCGAACCAGACAATGGTTTCAATGGTTGGGGAGTATCCGCAGAACCATGCATCTATATTGTCGTTGGTCGTTCCCGTCTTTCCTGCAAGTTCTATGCCGTCTACCCTTGCATTTCTACCTGTACCTCTCTTTACGACATCCATCAGAACATCCGTCATCAAATAAGCCTGTTCAGGTGAGGTAAAATCTTCTATCTCTTTAGGACGTGTTTCATAGATCACTGCACCCTCTTTGGAGATGATCTTGCTGACAAGTCTCGGCTCTATCATATGGCCTTCATTGGCAAATACTGAAAAGATCTGCGCCATTTTCAGTGGACTTAACCCAAGGTTACCCAAGGCTATGGACATATCTCTGGGGATATGCGGTACGTCCAAAAATGCCAATCTTTTACGGATCGTACTCACACCTATATCCGCCACCAGGTTAATGGTCGCAAGGTTACGTGAATGTACCAGTGCTTCCCTGAACGGAATAAACCCTTTAAAGTCATGTTCATAGTTTTTAGGTGCCCAGATCTTAGGTTTTCCCTGATAGTAGTACTGGAAAGTTCTTGCCAGGTCTGTCAAAGGACTGGCAGGATTGTACCCCATATCCAAGGCTGTTTGGTAGATAAACGGTTTAAATGCAGAACCAGGCTGACGTTTTGACTGTGTCACACGGTTGTAGGCGGACCTCTCATAATCTGCACCGCCAACCATCGCTAAAATATCACCTGTTTTACTCTCTACTGCTACAAAAGCTGTATTCAGTGTAGAGGTCTCTGCTTTCTCATTATATTTTTTGAGTGCTTTCTTGTAGGCAAAATCAACCGCCTCTTTTGCAATCGCCTGTTGTTTCATATCGACTGTCGTATAGATCTCATATCCGCCGGTACGTATGTCACCCAATTTCCCTTTGAACCGTCTCAGTACTTCATCTACGATACCCGGTGCGATATTCTGGGTTAAAGAAGTTTTATGTACTACAGGAGACTCTTTCACCGCTTTAAGGTAATCACTTTTCGTGATCCATCCTATGCTTTTCATACGGTAGAGTACATTGTTAGCACGGTCCAGCGCACGTTTGTAATGTTTTAAAGGGTTATAATAACTCGGCGCATTGGGTAACCCTACCAAAATTGCGGCTTCCTTGAGTGTCAGCTCATGGAGTTCTTTATGAAAATATCCGTTTGCGGCGGTTTTGACACCAAAGTAGTTATTTCCGTAGGATATCTCATTAAGATATCGCTCAATGATATCCTCTTTACTTAACTCATGTTCGATCTTCAGTGCCAAAATAGCCTCTTTGATCTTACGTGCAAGTTTCTTTTCGTTCGAGAGTATTTTGTTCTTGATGAGCTGCTGGGTCAGGGTACTTCCCCCCTCGACAAAAGCACCTGCCTGTATATCTTTGACTATCGCTCTTAAGATCGCATCTGGGTTCACCCCTTTATGTTCAAAGAACTGCGTATCTTCCATCGCAACAAGGCCTTCAACAACTACCCCAGGAATCTCATTATAGTTTGCATAAAGACGGTGTTGATCTTTAAACACATAGGCAAGCTTTTCACCATTTCTGTCATAAATGATAGAAGAGGTTTCCGGCTTATAATTGATGAGTTTATCCGCATCCAGAGAGATCTCTTCATAGGCATAAATAAACGCTGCAGTCAATGCTACACCGAATAGCATTGCCAAGATAATAGAACCTTTTATTAAACTGTTGAACACACAGACCCTTTATAATATATACATTTTTTTATTTTGAATGGTTATTGTACCGTGTTATGACTAATGAGTGCTAACGCATGCCTGATCTTCTGTACCGACACACCCAGGTTCAGTATCACTCTGATGATCGGTTTTTCAACCGTAGGCTGACGTATAGCCCCTACCAGATACCCCTGGGCCATCAAGCCTTTTTGTACAAACAGTGCATGCTCATTACTCGGCATCTCTATAGGCACGATGAGACTCTGACACTCGATACCCAACTGTTTTCTTACCGCTATCTGCCGTTCAAGTATCTTCTTTGTATATTTTTCTGCTTTTTTACGTATATGTTCGACATTGACCAGTGCCAATGCGGTATCGAACACAGAAGGTGCCGTAGAATAGATGATCGGTTTTGCCCTGTTCTCCAAAAAACTGATCACATTTTTGGAAGCAAGGATATAGGCACCGTAGGAACCGTAGGCTTTCCCCAGTGTCCCCATCTTGATATGTCTCTCATTGATCCTGATGCCGTAATACTCAAAAATACCCAAGAGTTTGCTGCCAAGCACTCCTGCACTGTGCGCTTCGTCGACAATAAGCAGTGCTTTGGCTTCATCGGCAATCTCAAAGATCTCTTTCTTACAAAGATCTCCCCCCATGGAGTAGACACCTTCTACTGCAATGATCTGTCTTTTGGCAGGATGTGCCGCCAATTTCTCTCTCAGGTCCTCCGCATCATTATGTGCAAATGTGACCACCCTGTCTCCCAGAAGCTGTGATGCCATCACGCCTGATGCATGGTACTCTTCATCCATGAAAAGCATATCTCCTTTACGTACCAGTGCTTCTATAAGTGCCATGTTTGCAAGGAACCCCGAACCGACCACAAGCCCCTCTTCAAAACCGTTATACTCTGCCATAGTCATCTCAAAGATCCTGTGTATAGGATGATAGCCGTTCACTAGCATACTGGCTTTGGAACTGACAGTTTCATATTCATTGACCAGCTTGACTGCTTTTTTAAACTGTTTTTTATTGAGTGACAGTCCCAGATAGTCATTGGAAGCCAGATCATCCAACCTGTCATCATAGAGTTTACGCTCTCTGAAGCGTCCCGCTTTTTTGAGGGCTTTTAATTCATTTTCATACATCTTGATTTTTCACCTTTATCCATGGCAAGAGTGTTTCTACTTGCAGTCCCATCGCTGTGCTTTCATACCCGTCTACAGATCGAATGTATTTTTTGCAAAAACCTTCAACCATGCATCCTCCTGCTTTACCCTGCCACAGTCCGCTCTCAAGATATCTCTCAAGATCCGATTCCCCAAACTTTGAAAAATGATAATGCGTTGCAGAGATATCTGAAAAAGCCAAACGCTTTGACCTATAGTGGGCAGAGGAGATGATAGAGATGGTCGAACCACTTTGTATGTTCAGGATGCGTCTTGCATCTTCACTATTTTTGGGTTTTCGCAAGATTGTTCCATCAGCGGCTGCGATGACCGTGTCTGCACAGAGCAGTGGCACTTCCAGCCCAAACTCACGAATGGCTGCATCAAGTTTCCCTTTGCTAGCGGTATAGACAAAATCTTTTGCAATGGGTGTGGTGATCTGTTCTTCATCATATGCTACAGACTTTTGCATAAAGTCAATGCCAAAGTTACCCAGAAGCAACGCCCTGCTTTCAGAAGAAGAACACAAATAGATCATTATAATCCTCTAAGAGAGACACCTAACCCTAATGCTACGATCCCTAACACGATATTGATGGGTAGAAGTAAATTGGGAATGAGACTCATCTGTGCTTTGGCCAGGGCAACCTCTCCTTTGGAAAACAGCTTCCAAGCTTTTGCACGTTTGAGATACATATAGGTGTAATTGACCGCCATGATCGTCCAGATGATCTCTTTAGAGAGAAAAAGCGATTTGAGATCACCGTGGTGTCCGCCTGTCGCTATCGCCATGATCAACCCCGTGACAAACAAAAGTAGAATAAAAAGCATAACAAGATTAAAGAGTCTGCCTGTGATCTGAAGGGTGATACCCAATCTCTGTTTGGGTACCAGCATGGAAGACTTGACATCATTTTCCAGCATCTCTGCAGCAGTCACACCGCCACGCTGAATAACAGGATGGACCGCCACACGGATCGCGATCATACCCCCTACCCAGATAAAAGCAGAAAGTACATGTAAAAAAACGATCAAATGTCCATAGTTGCCAAAGAGTTCTGTCATCTTAGTTTCCGCCTTCCAACACTTCGCTCAAATATACTTTTGCCTCTTCCAAGGCT
Organism: Sulfurovum sp.; assembly: GCA_041546475.1. GTDB lineage: Bacteria > Campylobacterota > Campylobacteria > Campylobacterales > Sulfurovaceae > Sulfurovum. The sequence goes on along the minus strand of JBFEWI010000020.1, from coordinate 3,582 downwards.
GTAGTGACCTTGCTTGGATCTTTTCCGCCTGCCTGTGCAAAGTCAGGGCGTCCGCCACCGCCTCCGCCAACGATCGGTGCGATCGACTTGATCCAGTCACCCGCTTTGATCGGTGTATTTTTAGAGCCGGCAGCCAACATCACCTTGTCACCTTTTTTCATAAAGAGCATCACAGCGATCTTCTCATATTTGTTTTTGATCTCATCGATCATGGTTTTAATATCACCGTTCTCCACTTCTTCTACGATGACATTCACACCATTGATCTCCACCGCAGCCAACTCTTTTTGGCTGCTGCTCATCGCTGAAGCCAATTCGCCTTTAAGTGTTTTTACCTGCTCTTTGAGCTTGGCGATACCTGCCATCGGATTTTGGTTCTTGAGCTCTGATTTGATCTCATTGAGTTCATCTCTGAGTCCATTAACCGCTTCTCTTGCAGCATTCCCGCACACAGCTTCTATACGTCTCACGCCTGCACTGACACCGCTCTCTTTCGTGATCATGAAAAGACCTATCTGTGCAGCATTCCCTACGTGTGTACCACCGCATAGCTCTATGGAATCCCCTGCAAAACTGACAACACGTACTTCATCACCGTACTTTTCGCCAAAGAGTGCCATTGCACCCGAATTCTTCGCATCCTCGATGGACATTACTTCTGTCTTACCCGGAATGGCTCTGGAAATTTTATCGTTCACCCATGCTTCCACTTTGGCTATCTCTTCCGTGGTCATCGCCTGTGGATGAGAGAAGTCAAAACGCAATCTTTTGTCATCATTGAGTGAACCCGCCTGAGCGATATGGTCTCCCAAAACAGCCCTAAGTGCTGCATGAAGCAAGTGTGTCGCAGAGTGGTGTTTCTCTATCTCGGCACGGCTGTGATCTACCACTGCCTCTACCTCATCACCCACACTCAGTTTGCCTTTGACCTCAGAAAGGTTCATCTCCAGGAACTTTCTTGTATCCAGTACTTTGATATCGCTATTGAGTGTTCCTGTGTCACCTGTCTGTCCACCTGATTCTGCATAGAATGGTGTTTTGTCAAGGAGGACCCATCCTTTACCGTCAATGCTCTCTACCTGGTTAAAATCAGCATCCAGAAGAGCCAACACTTTTGCTTTTGCCGTTGTGCTTTCATAACCGACAAATTCATTGACATCAAATGCTTCTTTCAGTGCTTTGAAGTCACCTGTCTCCGAAGCATCGCCTGTACCTTTCCAGTTCGCTTTGGATTGTGCCTTTTGCGCTTCCATCTTTGCATCGAATGCATCGATGTCCAACTTGATATTTTTCTCACGAAGCATATCTTCTGTAAGATCAAGCGGGAAACCATAGGTATCATACAATTTAAATGCGACTTCCCCGTTGAACACATCAGAAGTATTTTTCAACTCTTCATTGAAGAGTTTGATCCCTGCTTCAATCGTATCAAAGAAACGCTCTTCCTCCATCTTCATAGCTGTTTTGATCGCTTCAGCTCTATCCGGCAGATACTCATACTGTTCACCCATCTGGTCGATCAGGGTATCCACCAACTTATACATGAACGGTTCACGCAATCCTAAAAGGTACCCGTGGCGGATGGCACGGCGCATGATACGGCGAAGAACATATCCGCGTCCCTCTTTGTCAAAGTTCACACCCTGAGCGAGCAGGAATGAACACGAACGCAAGTGATCCGCTATCACACGATAGGAAGCAGAGTTAGGTGCTTCATAATCATAAGGTGCCCCAACAAGTTCACCGATCTTCTCCAAGTAAGGCATAAAGAGTGAAGAGTGGTAGTTGTTCAACTTACCCTCTTTGATCGCAACGACTCTCTCGAGTCCCATACCTGTATCGATACTAGGTTTAGGCAGTGGCGAAAGTGTGCCGGTTTCATCACGGTAATACTGCATGAATACAAGGTTCCAGATCTCTAAGAATCTGTCACCCTCTCCACCCATTTTGTCTTCCGGACCATTAAAGTTCTCTTCACCCTGGTCATAAAAGATCTCGGAAGAAGGACCGCAAGGCCCCGTGTCTCCCATCTGCCAGAAGTTATCGGCATCACCAAAACGCAAGATACGGTCTGCTGCTATATGTTCCTTCCATAGCTCTTCCGCTTCGTCATCACTCGTATGCACGGTCACCCAGATCTTGTCTACAGGAAGGTTCAGATACTTCTCACTTGTCACGAACTCCCATGCATAAGCAATGGTTTCTTTTTTAAAGTAATCCGCAAAAGAGAAGTTCCCCAGCATTTCAAAGAGGGTATGGTGGCGCGCCGTGTAACCGACATTATCAAGGTCATTGTGTTTTCCGCCCGCTCTTAAACAGGTTTGTGAAGAGGTCGCACGAGGAATTTCAGGGATAGGTGCTTCACCTGTATAGATATTCTTGAACTGTACCATACCCGCATTGGTGAACATAAGTGTGGGGTCGTCCGGTACAAGTGGTGAAGAGGGTATGAGCTGATGCCCTTTACTTTGAAAAAAGTCTAGAAATTCTTTTCTGATATCCATGATAATCTGATCCTAAAATTGTGTTGTATAAATTGGTGACATTTTAGCTAAATTGTGGTTACTTAGAGGTAAAGAGTAGAATTTCGCAGGGCTATAGGTTCTATTTCAGTACTTATAGCCCTACTGTGGATAGGTTCAGAGATATACTACACTATAATTGTGTGAGATTTGTGTCTTCGATACGGCCGTTTTCTTACTGTAAAATCTTCTTCGTAGGAACATAAGAAAATTACCTCTAGAAGTTTAAAAATTCTGACCCAGTGGTATCTATCCTTTAATAGATATCAAAAAGTGTACAACCATCAAACTCAATTCCATCTTCGATAAAACCATTAGAACCAAAATCTGGGTTATAACTTGTAGTGCCTGATGAAAGAATAGCACCATCTTTCACACATTCAAAATAGATACCGTTTATACCTGCATCCGTATCTGGATCATTATCATCTTCAATAAACAAGAAATCTACAATACCGTTTGTCACCAAATCAAAATTACAATTATCTCCGCGAAGATCAAATGTAAAAGCCCCTTCAAAATTAGTGACACCACTAAAACCACTGTCACAATGATAAATGATCTCACTCACACCATAACCCAAATCGTCTGTAATAAAATATGTTTCGGGTACCGGTCCATCATCATCTCCTCCGCCACAGCCACTCAACGCTATCACGGATACTCCAGAGAGTATCAACATCATAAACTTTTTCATGATCCATCCTTTTGCTTTTATTTTAACCCATCATAACACATAAACGTGTCAGATTTGTGTCAATAACGCAGCGATCTTCTCACTACCGTTCTTTTCAACGATCTCCATAAGCCCCCTGCTCTTCTCTGACAGGTCCTCATCCAGCAGTGCCAGAACTTTATTCGTCTCTATCTCGTTTTCCCTCATGATCCAAGCAAGGTCCTTTTCGACCAGGAACTGTGCATTGTGGAACTGGTGGTCACTGGCAGCATGCGGATAAGGGATGTAGAGTGCAGGCAGGGCTGTAGCAGAAAGCTCCCAGAGCGTGGATGCCCCCGAGCGTGCTATGGCAAGATCTGCTTCCTTCATATACTCTGCCAGTTT
>JBFEWI010000344.1:0-1062 GCA_041546475.1 Sulfurovum sp. | reverse complement strand
GTATGTTTGAGGAATCTTTCATCATCTCTTTTAGGGAAATCTTCACGATAGTGACCACCACGGCTCTCTTCTCTGTTAAGCGCACCGACAACAATAAACTTAGAGAACTCCAACATATGTCCAAGCTCTAAAGCTTCTTGAAGGTCTGTATTATAGGTATCCGACTTGTCATCAATACGAATATTGTTAAATCTTTCCAATAGATTGTCGATAAGTACTATTTGTCTCTCTAAAGATTCTTTACTTCTAAATACACCTGCATCAGCAGTCATACCGTTTTGAAGCTCGGTTCTGAGTCCAGGAACCGTTTCCATACCGTTTGAAGTTTTGATCTTGTGCATCTCTTCGACCATTCTGTCTGCATCAGAAGCAGAGGCTTTGCGTAATTCTATACCTTCATCCAGTGCCTTGATCATATTTTCACCGGCATGACGACCAAAGAGAAGGGCCTCAAGTACTGAGTTTGCACCCAAACGGTTCGCACCATGTACAGATACACATGAACACTCACCAGCCGCGTAGAAACCTTCAACCAATTCTCTTGGGTTTTTACGAACCTGACAGTCGATATTTACAGGAATTCCACCCATAGAGTAGTGTGCTGTTGCCGAGATATGAATAGGCTCTTTAAGCATATCTTGCCCTTGGAACGCGATAGCAAGTTCACGTAGTTCCGGAAGACGTGTCAAGATGATCTCAGGATCAAGGTGCGTAAGGTCAATGTTCACTGACTGACCGTCTTTACCTACACCTCTACCTTGACGTACCTCTTCCATAATCGCTCTAGATACAACGTCACGTGAAGCAAGCTCCATGGCATTTGGTGCATACTTGCTCATAAATCTTTCACCTTCAGAGTTAAAAAGACGGCCACCTTCACCACGTGCCGCTTCTGAGATAAGTACACCTGAACCACCAAGTCCGCTTGGGTGGAACTGTACAAACTCCATATCTTCAAGAGGAAGACCATGACGTGCTACGATAGAGAGTGAATCACCCGTATTTGCATGTGCATTTGAGTTAAATCTATAGGCTCTGGCATGACCACCTGTAGCAAACATC
>JBFEWI010000097.1:0-6483 GCA_041546475.1 Sulfurovum sp. | reverse complement strand
GACCGCTTCATACCCTGGAGGGAGCGCATGTTGCAAGTCTGTAGTCATTTTATCTATCTTGTCATTGTCATGGAAGTCAAGGGTAAAATAACTGGCTATATTCTCACTCATCATTACGGTGTCCAGATAGGATTTGTTGACAAAAGCCGACTGGGAATCGAATTCGAAAAGTCCTGTTTTGAATATCCCTTTTACTGTAAAAAGATCCGCAGCGATGGAGTAGTCGACCGAAGAGCCTACCATCGCTATCTCGCTGCCGACATCCACTTTAAGACGTTCGGATAGTTCAGACCCAATGTAAATGGCATTGGTATCATTATCATCAAGATAAGATCCTTTGATAAGGGAATCATGCAGTTTGCTCAGTCTTTTTTCACGAGAAGGAATGATCCCTCCGACCAAACTTCCTATAGTCTTTACCTCGCCAGAGAGCAGTGCATAGGTTTCAAACCTTGGACTGTATGTTAGAATTGAAGGCTTTTTTGCAAGTATCGCATCAATACTCCCGGCATCTTCAATGAGATGATCATAGCCACCTTCATCTCTATAGCCGTCAAGGTTCACATGTGCATACCCTGTATAGATCTCTACTGAACTTTTAATGATCTGATGATGTGAACCATCCATCAGAGCAACATAAGAGATGAAGAGAATGGTACTGAAGGTACTCAAAAGCAGGGTGGTGATGCTTCTGCCCTTGGATTTTACAATATTTCTAAAAGCGAGCGAAAAGAGCACAGTTCCACCTTTCTACCTTGAATAGCGCTTTAAAGCCTGTTTTGTAAAGTAAGAAGGATCTATTTTGGTATCAAAATTGACCTTCTCAAAGACCACCTTTGTACGGTTCTTTTTTTTATCCGGGTCCAGAGGTTGAAGTTCCATGACCATAGGGATCGTGTGTGAACCATGCTCTTCTATTTTTGAGAATGTCATCACCCTTACTTTTTGCATCATATCATCATAAAATATCTCTTTGATTGGTACGGCATTATTGAGATCGACATCGATGATGATCTTTCCCCATACTACAGCAGCATTGGGTTTCGGTATCAGTTCCAGGGTAGCAAAATCACCTTTCTTTGAGAGAAGGGAAGCGCTGTAGTCCTCTTCCAAAGAGCTTTCTTTGACCATGTCATCATTGGTGAAGTCACTTCCCATCCAGCTTTGCAGCATCATAGACGGCGGTATCTTGATAGTTCGTTCTATCTTGGGTATGTACTGCCACATTTGATTGTTGATCTTTAAGAAGGTGATCCCTTTGTCTTTTTTAGGGTAGAGTATCTTGATAAAACTCTTGTCATTCCCTTCGGACCAGCTTTCTATCTTGACTGTACGTTTACCGCGCTTGGAGGTGACTATCATGCTCATGGTGGAGTACATGTAGTCACCGCGGAGGTTCTTTTCAAGTTTTTTGATGATTGCTTGTGCCTCGTTGGCCAAGAGAATATGAGAAAGAAAAAGTAAAGAGAGTATCCATTTCATGAGAATTCCTTTTGTTGATTATAACAAAAATATAGATATTGCCATATGTTATAATGTAAAGAAAGGAGTGTAGGATGGGAAGATTGCGTTATATGCGGCTATTGTCTCTGGGGCTATGCATTTTTATGCTTGATACACTCTTCTTTGTACCTCTCCATGCCAATGAACTCGAAGAGAGACTGAGAGATATTAAACTTCCACCTGGATTTCATATCTCTGTCTACGCTGAAGAGATAGAGGGGGCACGTTCTCTTACACGTGGAACACATGGTACACTTTTTATCGGCTCACGCTCAGAAGGCAATGTGTATGCAGTGGTCGATACAGATGGGGATTTTCGTGCCGATAAGCGATTTATCATTGCACGTGGGCTTAACAGTCCCAATGGTGTAGCGTTCAAAAACGGGTCCCTCTATGTCGCTGAGATCAATCGGATCTTACGCTATGACTATATCGAAAATAATCTCAAGCATCCGCCTACTCCGGTGGTCATTAATGATTCTTTCCCTCGTGATACCCATCATGGCTGGAAGTTCATAAGGTTCGGTCCGGACGGATACCTCTATGTACCGGTGGGTGCACCATGTAATATATGTGAGTCGAGTGATCCGAGATATGCTTCTATTATGCGTATGAGAGATGATGGAAGTGGATTGGAGATCTTTGCAAAGGGTGTGAGAAATACAGTAGGTTTTGATTGGCATCCAAAGAGTAACAGATTATTTTTTACGGATAATGGACGTGACTGGATGGGGAACAATGAACCGCCCGATGAACTGAACATGGTTTACAGAAAAGGGATGCACTTCGGATATCCATACTGTCATGGAAAAAATATACGTGATCCCAAGTTCGGAAAGAAACAAGGATGTACCGAGTCCACGCCTCCTGTGATGGAACTGGGAGCCCATGTGGCTGCACTGGGAATGCGCTTTTATACAGGTAAGCAGTTTCCTAAAGGGTACTATGATCAGGTATTTATAGCTGAGCATGGTTCATGGAACAGGTTCCCACCTGATGGTTACCGTATCACTACGATCCGTTTTTCGTCTGGAAAACCTGTCTCTTATGATGTGTTTGCCGAGGGCTGGTTAAAAGGTCTAACAGCCTGGGGACGACCTGTGGATATTGAGATCATGCCTGACGGTTCTATGCTGGTTTCAGACGATAAGGCAGATGCTGTGTACCGGATATGGTATAGTGGAAAAGATTAACAGATGGCCAAATCTATTCGCTTTCAATTCTCTTTGCATACACTAAAAACAGTATGCCTACAAAGACGATGAATGCTGTTACATAGAGTGTAGCGTTATAGTTCCCAAAATGATCGATCAGGGCAATACTGTAAAGCGGTGCACACACCTGACCGATGCCGTAGGCAGCCGTCATAGCTCCCATAAGTACTACCGGATTTTTCCCTGCCAGTTGACCGCCAAGGTTCAAAAAGAGTGCCACAAGGCCTATGAAGGTACTGCCATAGAGTGCACCGCTGAGTAGGTTTAAATAGATGTTGGCACTCCATGCTGGTATCAGAATGCCTATGATCTGTAGGGCCATCGCAATGATAATGACATTGACACTACCATAGTGATGCGCTAGTCTCATCCAAAGGATAGAAGAGGGGATGCCTGCAAACCCTACGATAAGCCAACCGAGATTTCCATACCCTTCCAACCCTTGAAGTGAATTAATGATATCTGGTAAAAACGTACCCTGTACGACAAAGCCGACACCTTCTGTGAAGTAGGCCATGATCAGCAGTATCACATAGGTAGAGAATATCGACTTAGATAGAGGGTATTTTACTGCTTCTTGCTTGATGATCTTATCAAAAGATAAAATATAAAGTGTATACGAAGTGATGATCGATCCAAAGCTGGATAAGGCAAGCCAGGCATCACTCCATGTACCGTGTTGTAGCACATACCGGCTGATAAGTTCCGATATTACAATAGCAAAACCAATACCGCTGAAGTGTATGCCCATCGCCTTTGTCTTACTCTCAAAGTTCAGCTTGACCATCACGATAGCCCCACCCACGATAAGGACCATAGCCGAACCAAAACCGGCGATGATCCTTGAGATCAGCCACAATGTTTCATTGGTGCTAGTCGCCAGTACCACTGTTGTCAGGATACTCAGTATCATACCGATACGAAAATACTTTACTTTTGTGTTGATATCTTTGATAAATACAGAAAAAACGGCACCAGCCAGATATCCAGCAAAGTTACACGATGCCAATACCCCGGCATAGGTAAGTGACAAGAAGTCTTCGAGCATAGATGGAAGCAGTGAAGTAAAGGAAAACCTTGCTACACCTATACCTACGACAATAGCGAGTATACCGGCCAGGAGTATAGCAGTGTTATTGTTCTTATCGAAAAGCGTCTTTATCATAGTGGTCTTTTTGTCGCATTATAATAACAGTAGACTTAATACTGAGCAGCAAAAAATGTAAGATATAACAGGAAGTTGTTTTAGCTGTTTGAACTTTAAGATGACAGGTTTTGTATTTCTGTGTATATTTTAATCTCATGTTATAAAAGATAATTATAGAATAATCATTATGAAGAAACAAAAATTCTATAGTTTTTTACGAAAACAGATTTTGCTGATGATCGGGTTTTCTATCATACCGGGTTTAGCATACCTTGGATTAGGCTGGATGAAGGGTGCTATAATACCGGCTTTGCTCCTGAACAGTTTGGTCATACTGGTATCAGTATGGGGATGGAAGCTTTATAAAGACTTTGAATTTGAAGAGATGGATAAAAAAGAGCTGAAATACTGGTATCGAAAACTTACACTCTTTTTTTATATCATCTTTGGTCTATGGACCCTGGCTTTTCTTGTCTATTCAGAAGAGATAGAGAGTAAACTTCATTATATCGCCATTTGTACCCAGGTAGGTATCTCTATCGTAGCCTCCATACTGCTCTTTTCCGATAAGAAACTTTTTTATCCCATTTTATTGATCCTGATCTTGCCTTTGATCGTCTATTCTCTGTTGATAGGGGAGTTTTACGGTGATGTGCTCTCACTGTTCTCTCTTATTTTTCTGGGTGTATTGATCTACGCATCAGACAACAGCTATAATCTGATCCAAAAAGCCCACTACCAGGCGCAACATGATGCATTGACAGGTTTATATAACAGTCGCTATTTTATCAATTATATGGATTATATGATCAAGAGAGTTCACTCTTCAAAAAAATGTGCCTATCTGTTGCTTATCGATCTTGATCATTTCAAAACGATCAATGACTCACTAGGTCATGAGTTGGGAGATAAAGTGCTCCAGGAAGTTGCAAAACGTATCAGAGATTACTGTGAAGATACACATACGGTCGCCCGTCTCGGAGGAGATGAATTTGCAATCATCAGTGATACATTATACGGGGATGGAAAGTGCCAGGAGAGTGCTTACAGTTTTTCTGTGGGATTGTTGGAGATATTGAAAGAGACCTATGTGGTGGATCGTCATCATCTCTATATCAGTGCAAGTATCGGAGTGAACAATCTAGGCGGTGCATCAAAAGAAGCCAGACAATTCATTAAAGAAGCAGATATCGCGATGTATCAGGCAAAAGCGCAGGGGCGTGACGGGATCATTTTATTCAATGAGGAATTGGCAAAAGAGGTTGAGTATCGTCTGGAGATCGAACGCAAACTCTATTTTGCTTTGGAACATAATGAGATTGAATTGCGCTACCAGCCACAGTTTAACAGGGATCAGAAGATCATTGGCTGTGAAGTGCTGGTCCGATGGAATAGTCCGGATCTCGGACTTATCTCTCCGTTTGAGTTTGTTTCGATCTCGGAAAAGACAGGCTTGATCATTGAACTGGGAAATTATATTATTGAAGAAGCGTTTAAAACGCTTCAGGCATGGGAGATCATCGGCTTGGACCTAAAACAGTTCTCGATCAATATCAGTGTAAGACAATTTTTTCACAGTACGTTTTTAGATGAGGTGAAGCGGTTATCTGACAAATATCTCAATGAAGATACACGAAAAAAGATCATCTTTGAAGTGACAGAGACGATCCTTATCGAAGATATCTATAGGATCAGTCTCATTATCAATAAACTAAAGCAATTGGATTTCTCATTTTCCATGGATGACTTTGGTACGGGATACTCCTCTTTGAGTGCTCTGCGGGAAATGCCTATCGAAGAGTTAAAAATAGACCGTTCCTTCGTGATCCATCTAGGCGAGCGCAGGTCCGATGAACTGATGATCACTACGATCCTCTCTCTGGCAAAAATATACGATCTGAAAACGGTAGCAGAAGGTATAGAGACGAAAGAACAATTTATATTTCTATTGGAAAATGGCTGTGATATGTTTCAGGGCTATTATTTCTCCAAACCACTGTCAAAAGATGATTTTGAACTGTTTTATAAAGAAAGTTTCACTAAGCAATTAAGTATATAGAAAATTTATTGACATTTATAATGTCCTGTGATATGATTAAGTATAGTTGAGTCAACTGTTACGTGGCTGGCTCATGAAAGGAGTCAACATGACATCTAACAAAGATATGAAATATTATACAAAAGAAGAGGGCAAAGACAGGATCATCTGTCTGCTCTGTCGCCACTCCTGTAAACTCAAAGAGGGGCAGGTAGGTATCTGCGGGATCAACAAAAATGTAGGCGGTGAGCTCGAAACGCTTGTCTATGGCCATCCTGTCGCAGTCCATGTGGACCCTGTAGAAAAGAAACCGCTGAACCATGTACTGCCAGGCAGTACTGCACTCTCCTTTGGGACAGTCGGATGCAACTTTAAATGTCCATTCTGTCAAAACTGGGATATTTCCCAAGAGAAAAAAGTCAATGAATCCATCAATGTCAGTCCTGAAGAGATGGTTGAATTGGCCATTTCGCATGGGGCGGAATCCATTGCCTATACCTACAATGAACCAACAATCTTCTACCCTTATGCCAAAGACATCGGTATGATCGCTAAAGCAAAAGGGCTTAAAAACCTTTTTG
>JBFEWI010000328.1:0-1195 GCA_041546475.1 Sulfurovum sp. | reverse complement strand
TCTTAAAAACAAGGAAGTAGAATGACAAAAGCAGATTTCGTAGAATTGGTACAGAAAAACGGTGAGTTTGAAAGTAAAGCAGCAGCAGAGAGAGCGGTAAAAGCATTTATCACTTCAGTGACTGAAGCATTGGTAAAAAAAGAGACTGTATCATTGGTAGGTTTCGGAACATTCTCTACAGTAGACGTAGCAGAAAAAAGCGGTAAAGTTCCAGGAACTGACAAAACATATACAAAACCGGCACACACTGCACCTAAATTCAAAATGGGTAAAACACTTAAAGACGCTGTAGCAGGTAACTAAGTTCACCCTCGTATCTACTACTATCGAGTAGTAGATACTCTTCACTTTCATTTCATCTTACATTTTTTAAAACACCCTATAACCATCCCTGAGATATACTACATTATTAATTTGTCCAAGGATCTTTATGCAATTACAAAATACAATAGGTTTAGGTGTCGCAGGCAACTTTGCACATCATTTAGAACAAGCAGGTGAACTCAAAGACTTTGAGAATGTCATCACAGCTGAACCTGATGCACCTAAAGGTATATTTCCTTTTTATCTTCCCGGATCAGATACTTTTTTAGGCATCTACCCCATAGGAACGGACAGACTCTCGCTTCCTGATTATGAAGCCAATGCACAGGTCGAACCGGAGATCGCAGTACTTTTTGATATCGTCTATGATGATGAAAAAAAGGTGATCGATCTCATTGCTCAAAAGTTTACGACATTTAACGACTGTACCATTCGTAAAGAAGGGGCAAAAAAGATTTCAGAGAAAAAGTCTTGGGGTCCTAATTCCAAAGGTATCGGTGACAAATGGATACCTATTGACAGGTTTGAAGAGGGTGGTGTAATGGATCATTACCATCTATGCTCTTTTGTGAAGCGTGAAGGTGTATTACACCCCTATGGTGTAGATGCCCCGCTGTTAGGGTACTCTTACTTCTATACAAAGCTCAAAACATGGCTGGTAGACAAAATGAATACCCAGGAAGATTTCGGTCCCCTTGAAGATATCGCTGCACATCTTCAAGCAACAAAGTATCCTAAACAAGCGCTCATCTCTATAGGTGCAACAGCCTATGCAGAGTTTGGTGAGAACAATTATTTAAAAAATGGGGATGAAGTATATGTCATCGCTTATGACCATCGTACAGAGGACTCAAGTATAGAACCATCGAAT
>JBFEWI010000126.1:0-5322 GCA_041546475.1 Sulfurovum sp. | reverse complement strand
TCAGAGATATAACTTGTGTCATCACGGTCTGTATGCCAGACAAAACCGAGTGATTCCAGATAATCGGTGTCCAGAGGCGTGGTTTTCTGTAAATTTAACATCTATTAGCCACCAAAGAAACCGCCGGTACGGCTTGAAGTGCTTTTACTCCCAAAAAACCCGCTTCTCTTCGCGCTTCTTTTTTTAGCGGCTTCAAAACTCTTTTGACTTCTTGTATAGGTAGAGGGAGATTTGTATCCTGCTTTTCTGTTGTTCTGATAATTTTGGTTACCAAAAAGCTTAGATCCTATCCAGGAACCGATCACTGCTCCAGCCATACTAGAGAGAAGTATTTCTCCCAGACCCATACCGCCCTGTTGTGACATTTGAGGATCTTGTGCTTTGGTCAGGTTGGAAGTTCCATTGTCGATCTTGGCTGCCTCTTGGGCAACCAGGGCATCCATCTCAGGCTTGGTCAATACACGTTCAGTACCGTCAAGTTGTTTGAGTACGATACGTGTCTCCTCTGCGGGAAATTCATCTTTGATCTGGTATCTTCCCGATGCAGTCTCTTCTATAATGACAAATGCATTTTGTGATTTTTGCTCTTGTTGCTGCTGATTATTGCTAAAGCAACCTGTTACACCAGTTGCTAAAAGTGCACCCAGGCCGGTTGCTGTTGCGATGGTTGAAAGTTTTTTTATATGATTCATACTGTTCCGATATTAATGATTTGGAGAATCATAGCAAAATATGATTAATAGTAAGAAAAAGTGTCAGGAAAGGTAAAACAGAGAAGGAAGAGGTTCTCTGTTTTTGATCATAAAAGGGATACCGGGACTGGTAACTTAGTCCATCTGTTTTCTGAGAAATGTAGGTACATCCAAGATGTCTTCATTGTCACCATTGTATCCACCGACCACCATCTTACTTCTTACCGTATTGATGTCACAAGTATTCGTACTCAAGAGTGTCTTTTGTTTTGTTACTGTTGGTTCAGGCACAGCATTTTTATCTTCAAAGCCGGTAGCAACGATAGTGATCTTCACTTCGTCAACAGCCATGTTTTCATTGGTTGTTGTACCAAAGATCACAGATGCATCTTCATCTGCACTCTCTTCAACGATACTCATCGCTTCACCGATCTCCATGATAGGGTAATCAGGGTGGATGTCAAAGTGTACAAGTACACCCATCGCACCATCGATAGAGATGTTGTCAAGCAGCGGAGACTCGATCGCAGCTTTTGCCGCATCATAGGCTGCATTTGTTCCTGTACTGTATCCTGCACCCATAAGCGCAAGACCTCTGTGACTCATTACCGTTTTCACATCGGCAAAGTCGAGGTTGATATCATTTTCCCCGTGAGAAAGAATTACTTTAGAGATACCGCCAACGGCCTGTGCAAGAATGTCATCTACCATTCTAAAGCTCTCTTTGATACCAAGGTTCTTCTCAACGATTGAAAGTAGTTTTTCATTCGGTACAACAATGATCGAATCACTCTCTCTTTTGAGCTCTTCCAAACCTTCTTTCGCAAGTTTTGTTCTTTTTCTACCTTCGAACTTGAAAGGGCTTGTGACGATAGAGACAGTCAGTGCACCTACTTCTTTTGCCGCCTGTGCAATGATCGGTGCAGCACCTGTACCTGTACCCCCGCCAAGACCTGCAGAGATAAAGACGATATCAGAACCCTCAAGCATCTTTTTGATATCTTCAAAGCTTTCAAGTGCAGCTTCTCTACCTTTGTCAGGAAGCATACCCGCACCCAGTCCTCTTGTTGCATTGATACCCAATTGCATTTTGTATGGCGCCAAAGAACTCTCCAGAGCCTGTGCATCTGTATTGGCAACGATCAGATCGATCGTGTTGATCCCTTCACTGATCATGTGATTGATCATGTTACCACCGCCGCCACCGACGCCGATAGCTTTGATCTTTGCCCCATTGGTGTGACATTTCGTTTCAACGATATCTATTTCAAACTCTTCCATGTTTTCCCCCTTTATTTAATTTTTTAAAAAAGCTGTCTCGCCCAACTCGCCAGTTTTTTAAACGGATTTTTATTTTCATGACCTAGATCGTGAAGATCGTCAAATGAGATATCTGACCCTTCCTGATCTTTTTGTTTGTGTTCTTTTTCTTCTTTATTGACTCTGCTTGCCTGTCCTTCGTCGGAATTCGATGTATGACCTATCCTGATGTCATTGAGGTTATCTTCGAACATTGCCTTTGAATGGAGCAACTCTTGTTGAAAATTGATCTCATATTGTGTATGACCGCCTGCTTTATAGAGCAGCAGTCCCACTACCGTTGAAAATGCCGGATCTTTGAGCTCATCAAAAAGACCATTGACATTATCCGGGTAACCCACTCTTACAGGCATACCCGTGAAAATGGCCTGTGCCAGTTCCCTCATACCTTTAAGCTTTGTCATACCTCCGGTCAAGATAATACCGGCACCTATCTGCTCTTTTAATGCAGATTTTTCCAATGACTTGGACAAGATCATCAGTGCTTCTTCTACACGTGAGAAGATCACTGAATGGACCACTTCCAGTGAGACACCGTTACGACTCTCTTCATCACCAATGATCGGGAGTTCTATGACTTCATTTGAACTCTCTATAAGACTCCCGTGGCGTACCTTGACATTTTCAGCGATTTGTAAAGGTGTATGCAGTGCCATGGAGAGGTCATTGGTGATGTGGTTTGAACCTACACCCAAGAAATCATTGTATCGGATAGAGTTACCCGTATGTATGACAAGATTACTTGTTTGACCGCCCAGGTCAATGACAGCAACGCCAAGCTCTTTTTCATCTTCATCCATTGTCGCGATCGCAGAAGCATAATCGCTTAAGACGATACCGTCTATCTCAACACCGGCAGAACGTACGGCCTTTTTCAGGTTGGAAAGGTTTGATTTTTGTGTCATGATGATATTGACATCTACCTCCATACGGCTTGCATTCATACCGAAAGGATCTTCTATGAAGTCTTGATCATCTACTCTGAAGTTATAAGGCAATACATGGATGATATCATACTCTGTGGGTACATTCGCATTGTAGAGTGCTGTCTGCATCACACGGTTGATCTCTTTAATGGAGATATCTTTATGCGGGATGTTGACGATACCTGTAGAGTTCAGACTTTTTGCATAGGCATTTGAGATAGAAACCGTGGCAGAAGTAATATTACTGCCTGCAATACGTTTTGCATCGTTAATGGCTTTTTTGATGGATTTTGAAGCAAGTTCTATATTGGTGATAGCACCTTTCTTCACCCCTTGGGATTTAGAGATGCCATGCCCTTGAATGGTGACTTCGGAGTCTTTGATTTCAGCAATGATAGCGCATATTTTTGTGGAACCGATATCAATAGCTAAAACTGTATCACTCAATTTGTCAGCCCTCCCATATAGACTTCTGTAGGATATTGTTTATCTAACATCTTAATCAGATTCGATTCAAATATACTTTGTTTCAGTTTATTTGCAGTCTCTTTCACAAACGCTGACTGATTGTCGTCCATAGGCAGCAGTTTTTGTTCTAAGATTTTATAAACTATAACCTTATCTAATACGCTTATGATACCCTTTTCTTTTGATGATGTAAAGAGTTTTTGTAAAAATTGTAAACTTTCTTGTGTATTTAACGGATTTAGGTTGACATTTTCTTCCAATTTGACAAAATCTGATATGATCGCATCGTTCTGATCAAAGGTATCAAGTGTTGACTCCGCCAATGCTAAAAGTGCTTCCTTTTTTGCCTGTTTTTCATAAAGCTGTGTTACCTCTTTTTTGGCCTCTTCATAGCTTTTTACCTTTGGTAAGACAATGTCCTCTATTTTTACAGTGGCATAGGTATCGGCAACGACTTTAGGTTTAAGGATATCGCCTACGGATTTCTCTTTCAGTTCACTCCATATTTCATCTGTAAGTTTGGCATTACCCATTGGGAGTGTGATCTTCTCACTGTTGTCAAAGTTTCCTTTTTTAAATGCAATATATGCTTTTTGTGCTGTCTTTTTCGTTTTCTTTATTTTGAGGTCTTTGGTCACCAATCCTTTTGCTTTTTCGAAAGGAAGTTGCTTTCCTGTTTCGTCTGTATAGTTGAAGCTGTTTGTGTCATAGTGTGCTTTCAATTCATCATTCGTAACAGCAGTATCTGCAGTTTGTGTCCATACGATAGAGAGTTCATACATTTGCGGGGTCAAAAAGTTCTCTTTTTGCATCTCCCAGTAGGCTTTCACTTTTGCCTCATCGATAACGAAGTTGAGATCCTCATTTGTCAATACCTTGTATGCCAACTTGTCACTGACATTCATCGCTGCAGAGATCGCTTCCTCCTCAAGTGGCAAAGTATCCACTGCAAGCAATGAAAATGTCTTTTCTAGGATAAGCTCTTCTCGAAGTGTCTCTTCAAAGGCATTGGCTCTGAGTCTTTGACTTTTAAGGTAACCTTCGTAGATCTCTTTCACGAAAACACCATCTTTTTGGAAGGCTCTGATCTCTTGTAATTTCTGTGCGACTTCAGCATCTGAAACGATGATACCCATATCTTTTGCAAAGTTCAGGATCTTGGCCTGTGTTGCCAATCTGGCAAATGCCTGCTTGACCAGTCCCATCTCTTCGGCTTGTTTATCGTCCAGTTGTCCTTGCATTGCCTGATTATATTGGTTGTATAGATTGCTGTATACCATGTTGAGTTTTGTTTGTTTGATCTCTATATCACCGACTTTGGCAACATTCCCTGCTTTTGAACCAAAATTGTAACTTCCCCAACCTACAAAACCTGCACCAATAAATGCGACGGTTGCTACCCAGATAGTCCATACCAGGTATTTATTGTGTTTTTGCATCCAACTAATCATACTTCATCTACCTTCAATCGAAAAATTTGTACAATATTCTATCTAAACTAAGCTTATCGCTAATGAATGGGAGTGTGAAAAGAATATGTCTAATCAAAATGCAAAAATGATGCAACGAGACCTGGAAGTCATATGGCATCCGTGTACACAAATGAAGGATCATGAAACCTTACCGCTTGTACCTGTCAAATCGGGTAAAGGTGTCTATCTTTATGATTTTGACGGGAATGTTTACATCGATGCGGTCAGTTCTTGGTGGGTCAATATCTTTGGGCACGCCAATGAAACGATCAACAACAAGATCAAAGCTCAGCTTGACACATTGGAACATGTGCTTCTGGCGGGGTTCACGCATGAACCGGCTATAGAGCTAGCACATAAACTTGTCAATATGACGCCTGAAAACCTGGAAAAAGTTTTTTATGTGGATAACGGCTCGTCTGCAGTGGAAGCAGCACTGAAAAT
>JBFEWI010000229.1:0-2398 GCA_041546475.1 Sulfurovum sp. | reverse complement strand
TACAGAACTATCAAAAATCTATGCAGAGGTAGATGATAGGGTAGTAGCAGCAGAAGCGGCAAAAGTAGCAGCACAGGCAGCACAGGCAGCAGCAGAAGCAGCACAAACTGCAGCCGAAACAGCTAAGACTGCAGCAGAAGCGGCACAGGCAGCAGCAGCAGCATCTGAAGCGGCAGCACTTGCAAGTAAGAATGCAGCAGCAGCTTCAGCAACGGCAGCAAGTGGATCAGAAACAAATGCAGCGGCATCGGCAGCAGCAGCGGCGGCAAGTGAATCTGCAGCGGCAGCAAGTCAAGCAGCGGCAGCAGCAAGTGCAGCAGCAGCAGCTACGTCTGAAAATAACTCACAGTTAAGAGAATGGGAAGCTGAAGCGTGGAAACTTACAGCACAATCCTATGCAGTTGAAGCAGAAGATGTTCCTGTGAACCTTGTCACGTCTGACGGTGATGGCACATTCACATATACACCGCAAACGGGAGTATATTCAGCACTCCACCACAGAACCAAAGGACTTGCACAAGACGCTTCAACAAAGCTACCTAAAGACGGTAGTGAGCCGATGACGGGTAGCTTCAAAGTTACTACTGTAGATGGTGGTGCAGGTGTTTTAGTAGGAGAAGTAACCGACTCAATTTTCAATCAGGTGAAGCTACAGAATGACTCGGGTGTAGCCTACATGATACATTATGGTAGTTCTAACGCAGAGGATGGTGCTTTAGCCATTAAAAACCAAACTACGAGTGGTACTAAGCAGGGTGACATTTTCTTTACAAGTATAGCAGGGGAAATGCTTAGAATAGACGGTACTACAAGAAAAGCATTTTTTAATAAAGGTATAGATGTTCCTGCTACAGCTTGGCACAATGTACCACTTGAACCACAACAAGTACCCGTTGGTGGTTCTATCTCTGCGTATGTGCGTTTAGGAATGGTACAAATTGATTCATCATATAGCTTTGGGGTAATGTATGGTACATACATTGGAGGGGGTGGAGCGTATGACTTTACTATACAAGTATCATCAGGAGCTACAGCGGGTGTCGTATCTTCATGGAGTGTAAGGATAAGAAATAGAGGAAACACAACACCTTTGACAACAGCAGACTTCAGGATAAATGCTTATACATCAGGAGTTGCTATCAGAGTTGAATTATTTACTAAGAAACACTCATATAATTATGGTGCTATAAAATATCACCATGTATTTCATCGTCATTCAAATGGTACATTTTACACTAATCCAATACTCAAAACAGATGATGCAAATTTAAATGACGCAATATCGGTAATAATAGAATAAGGAAATAAACATGAAATTATTAAGTGCAAAATATAGCAATTCGGAACATACAACGATAAGAGCAGAAGTGTATTTGAACGAAGTCATAACATCTACTCATATTTATGTAAATATACATGATATACACGATAGTGGTAATATGAAAATGATACAAGAGTGGGAGGTACTAGGAAATAATATAGAGCCTTTTGAAACAGCCGAAGAAATAGCTGAAAGAGAAAAGACAGAAGCTAATCAAGTGATATTGCAGGAGCTTGAAGAAATTGATAGGCTATCCATTAGAGATATTAGAGAGTGGATAGCTAATCAACCGTCTGCACCACAACTACTTAAAGATAGGGAAGCACAAGCTATATTAAAAAGAGGACAATTGCAGCCATGATGACAGTATTAAATAGGTTAAGAGGTACTTGGTCGTGGATGGCGAAAGTAACGGGATTAGTAATAGCTATTCTTGTTACTCTACTACTACCCTATACACACATGATGCAATTCTCTATTGAGGATTGGTTCAGTTTCAGTATAGCTAACGATCTTTTCTATGGACTTGCAACGGGTGTAATGTATGTGGCAGGTGAAAGCTTTGGTTGGGGCAAATGGATAGGTGGAGTTTACAACAGACACACAGAACCCGCAACACCATCTATGATTAAGGACAAAGAGGGAAGAAAGAACGGTATTCACTACTTAGCAAACAGAATGATCCCTGAAACAACCGATTACTACAGATATTGTTCTACGGCATTAATGATCAGGGGCATCTATTGGTTCGGAATTACTTTGATTCCGTTGGTTGTAAGTGGGTATCTTTATGTGAATGATTATGTAGTTATTGTGCTGATCTTAGGATATGGATTTCCTTTGTCGGTAAAGATCGGATCATATACGACATCTAAATTTAATTTCAAGTTTATGAACGGTTTTTGGGAACACGCTGAAGTATGGTATGGACTTATGCAGGATATTGTTTTAATTTTATTTATTGTATCTAAACTACTATAGATTAAAAAAATTTCAATATAATTACTAAAAAGGCAAGGGGCAGGGAATGAACGAAGCAGTATTAACAATGAAGATGATTTTTTCAATAGTGATAGT
>JBFEWI010000119.1:0-5425 GCA_041546475.1 Sulfurovum sp. | reverse complement strand
GCAAAAATGTATATCATAGATATGATCAAAACAAGTCTGCTGTTCTTTATTTTGGGTGGTGCGGTTTTTGCGCTTTTAGCTTGGATCATCCAGAGTTATGAAACATGGTGGATCTGGGGTTTTGTCATGATGTTTACTGTCGCGGTCCTGGCAAATCTGTTGGCTCCCACCTTTATGGCGCTGTTTAACAAATTCTCTCCACTGGAGGAGGGAGAACTTAAAGAAAAGATCACGGCCATGATGAACGAGGCCGGGCTTAAGAGTGACGGTATTTTTGTGATGGATGCCAGTAAACGTGACAGTCGTTTGAATGCATTTTTCGGTGGATTGGGTAAGAGTAAACGTGTTGTCCTCTTTGATACACTTTTGGAAAAGCTTAACACAAAAGAACTCCTTGCAGTACTTGGGCATGAACTGGGTCATTTCTCACATGGTGATATTTGGAAAAACATAGGATTGATAGGTGTACTTCTTTTTATTGCATTTTATCTTTTTGGGCATTTGCCCGATGCACTGTTTACACAGATGGGTGTGGTTCCTGAGGCAGGTGTGCAGATCGCTATGTTGATGTTGCTCCTACCGCTTGTGAGTTTTGTCTTTACACCATTTATGTACTATGTAAGCCGTCACAACGAGTATGCTGCAGATGAATATGGTTCGCAAATGGGCGGTAAAGAGAACCTGGTATCCGCACTGATGAAACTTGTGACAGAAAATAAAGCATTCCCAAAATCACATCCATTGGTGATCTTCTTTTACTATACGCATCCACCGGTGCTTGAGAGACTCAAAGAGTTGGGTTTTGATGCATCCAACACGATCGTAGGTGAAGAAGCAGGATTGCCTAAAGAGGGTATTTTCGCACATATGGACAGAAATGACGATTAAAGAGGGACTCTCTTGGGCGAAAGAAGCACTCAAAAAGGCGTGCGATCGTCCTGCTTTTGAAGCGGAACTGCTCTTGGCCCATCACCTTGGACAGGACCGCTCCTATTTACTGATACACGAGAGTGAAACGTTACCGGATGTGGATCAGTTTCAAAAACTGATCCACAGAAGGGCTGCGCATGAGCCTTACGAATATATCGTGGGGTCAGCCAGTTTTTACGACATTCATCTGGAAGTAGAAGAGGGGGTACTGATACCCCGTCCCGAGACTGAGATACTCATAGACCTGGTCGCAGAGATCATAGAGAAAGAGAAGATCACCCGTATCGCAGAGATAGGTGTAGGGTCGGGCGCGATCTCTATTGTGCTAGCCCGTAAATTCCCACAGCTTCGGATCATTGCCACAGATATCTGTGATACCCCACTGAAAGTGGCAAAGAAGAACATTGACACATTTGGTGTGGGCCAGCAGATAGAACTTCGTAAATCTCACCTGATCGATGAGGTACCTGAGGATCTGGAACTGGTGGTTTCCAACCCGCCTTATATCGCAGAAGATTTTTTACTTGCATCCAATGTCATTGACTACGAACCAAAGGAAGCACTTTTTGGCGGAAGGGTAGGAGATGAGCTGCTTAAAGAGATCATTATGGATGTGAAGCATAGAGGCATTCGATATCTCGCTTGTGAGATGGGGTATGACCAAAAAGAACCGCTGCAAGCCTTTGTTAATGAAATCGGTGTAGAATACATACAGTTTTACAAGGATCTGGCACAGCATGACCGTGGATTTGTCATTAAATTTAGAGAAAGTGAGTCAATATGAACAAATATTTTAGAATGGTAACGATGACCTACCTTATCTTTTTGAGTGCAGTGCTCGGCGCAGGACTATTTGCCGGTATTGTCGTAGCCCCTGTCACTTTTCACACGGAACAGTGGCTGGGCAGCGAACTACTCACGCAGTTCCAAGAGGGGCAGATCATGACAGAGAATTTTTTAAGGCTCTCTTATCTGGTCAATGTGCTGCTTGTCTCTGTGGTACTCTATGAAGGGTATAAGTTTAAAAAATTTGAGAGAGACATCCTGACACAGGTGGCGACATTTTTACTCTTGGCTACAGGACTGCTTTTTTCTCAGTACTATATCCCGGATATTATTACGATGCAGGAACAAGGGGTGGAGGCAACCACATCCGTAGCCTTTATCAATACACACAAAGGAAGCGAGATCAATTTCAAGATCTTTTCATTGGCTCTGCTTGTTCTTATCGTACTGAATATGCGTAAGGCTTGCAAGTAGAAGTATGAGTGAAGTTTTAGCGCATCCTTTCAAGCCTATAGTATTTAAAGATACCCAAACGCTTATTCTGGGTTCTTTTCCGAGTATCCAGTCTTTTGAAAAGAATTTTTACTATGCACATCCGCGCAATCAGTTCTGGAAGATCCTTGAAAGTGTGACATCCTATCCTGCGAACACCCGCGATCAGAGATTCTGGCTGCTGAAAGAGTGTAAATTAGGGCTTTGGGATATGGTCAAAGGGTGCAGCAGAGAGAACTCTCTTGACAGTTCTCTGGAAAATGAAGAGGTCAATGACCTGGCTGCATTTTTGGAAGTACATCCGAGTATTACCAGATTGGCCTTTACTGGGAGAAAGGCAGAAGCATTGTTTAAAGCACATTTTTCATACCTGGGTATAGAAACAGTCTATCTTCCTTCGCCCTCTGCAGCCTATGCTAAGATGACCTTTGAACAGAAGGTTACCGAATATAAAAAACAGTTGGGGTACAGTTAATGGCAGTTTGGGCTATCGGTGATATACAGGGGTGCTACACTTCGTTCAGGGCATTACTGGAAAAGATAGGGTTCGATGTTACACAGGACAAACTCTGGATCGCCGGTGACCTGGTCAACAGAGGGGAAGGTTCACTGGAAACTCTGGAATATCTCTATAGCATGAAAGAGAATGTTGAGATTGTGCTTGGTAATCATGATATTACCCTTATAGCGGCGTATTACGGTATCAAAAAATCCAATCCTACCATTGACCCTATACTTGAGTCACCTGAAGCCAAAAAGCTCATAGATTGGCTTAGAGGACAAAAGTTGTTACATGTGGACTATCAGCTGGGTTACTGCATGGCCCATGCGGGTATCTCACCTGAGTTTGACCTGGGCATGGCGATGAGGTATGCAAAGCGTGTAGAAGAGAAACTGCAGGGTGAACATGCTGCTGTTTGGCTGGAACAGATGTTAAGACAGGGGAGTAACCGTTTTAACAGGAAGGCAAGTCTTGTAGATATCGACCGTTACATCGTCAGTGCCTTCACTCGTATGCGTTTTTGCTATGGTGACCACAGGCTTGATTTTGACCAAAAAGGTCCGCCTACAGATGAACTGAGAGATCAGGAGTTAAAACCCTGGTTTGAATGTGATTATCGTAAAGATATCCATCTGCGTATTATCCAGGGGCACTGGTCGGCTTTGGGACTCTATCAAGATGAACATGTATTGGCGTTGGATACAGGATGTGTGTGGGGCGGTAAACTCACAGCTGCACGTATTGACAGCGATGAAGTGGAGATCGTCTCTGTGGAATGCGTAAAGAAAGATGCAATTAAAGGAGAAGAACCTACTTCACCAGATGCCCCACAAATGTAAATATATTTATCTTTTCATTTCATTATAAAACATCCTATATAGCACATTATATAAGGTTCTGCACTTCTAATGCAAAACATAGTATATTCGTAGGTATTAAAAAAGAAGAATAATAGGGGAAATTGGAGAATTGTTCATTTAGTGTTATCAAATTGGAATACTACGCCTTTTTCATAATCCTCAACAAGCGTTTTAAAACATGAAGCTATTTCCTTCATTGTTTCTATATTTGGCTCAATATAGATCTTGTTTTTACTTTTTGTCATTGTAATGATCTCTGCATCCTTCAACTCTTTTAGATGACGTGATATTGTCGGAAGTGCAAAATCAAAATGCTCTGCAATACTTGTGACACAAGTGGCCTGTGCGATCATATCATCTTTAGGTTGGCTCTCATCAATAGAACAAGCATATCCGCCTGTAAATATGTTTTTAAAGATTTTAAAACGTGTTTCATTTCCTAATGCTTTAAAAATTTTAATCTTTGCATCCATATCAAGCATACTATTACCTTGTGAATTTTTGATGATTATAGCTAAAGTAGTTAAATTTAGCAATTTAGACAATTAACTTTATTTAAGCATCTGAAATGTACTATTCTGTAGAAACTTAGCTAATAAGCTAAATAGATATAAAAGGTATTCTTGATGTCAAATAATAAAATTATCACTGCACTTGGTGCAACCATAGCAGCCTCATTGTGTTGTGTTACACCTATACTCGCTGTCTTAGCTGGGACAAGTACTTTAGCTTCATCTTTCTCTTGGTTAGCACCCTATCATAACTATTTGGTTGTCTTTACTATTCTTGTTTTACTTTATGCCTGGTATGATAAATTGAAACCATCAAAAGAGGTTGAGTGTGCGTGTGATGAAAAAGAAGGATTTTTTTCAAGTAAAACTTTTTTGGCTATAGTTACCCTGTTTGCTGTAATCATGCTCTCTTTTCCTCAATGGGGAGATAAGGTCTTTGACTCAGCACCAAGTGCAAAGAGTTGTGCGACAGGCACTTGCGAAACTGAAGTAGACTCACAAAAAGAAGCAAAAGCAAATTCACTACCCTCTAAACAAGGAGGACCAGCCTGCGAGACAGAGTCAGACTGTAATAAAAAACCATTTAAAACTGTTGAAAACACTCTACATAGTAAAGCACCTGAAGGAGAGCAGGCATTAAAAGTTTTTAATTATATGAAGAGAGAAAGAATAAATCCAACGCCTTATAAACAAGTCGCATGTACGGGAACAGGACTTGCAAAATTGGATCATGCAATTGCAGAAAAAAGAGAGATTATTGAAGAGATGCCTCCTCCTGTACTAAAAAAGTTATTGGATGATGAAGAGGAAATTGTACTTCTTGATGTTCGTGAAGCAGGGCATAAAAATGGGCAAATCATAGATGCTTTCGAGGGTTATTCTATGACTTACGGGAAAGTACTTTTTAACAGCTTAAAAGTCTTACAAGATGAAGATGCAGTGATTGTCGTATATAGCAAGTTAGGACTTATCAGTCTTTTTGCAGCAGCGACCTTAAAAGATTTGGGTTATAAAAATGTATACCATTTAAAAGGTGGATTAAAAGCTTGGGAACTTGCTGGGTATCCAACAGTAGATGAGGAGTAGCGTATGGCAGATAACACTCAGATAATTGAGCTATATACAGAGCTGGCAGAAAATCCCAATAAAGATTTTGGATGGGATAAAGGATTAAAGAATGCAAAAGCTCATGGATACAAAGAGGAATGGATAAAGGCTCTTCCTAATGAGATATGGAAGTATTGTGCTGCTGTCGGTAATCCATTTCATGACGCGGATATACAAGAGGGTGATACAGTTGTAGACTTGGGTTGCGGTGCTGGTGTAGATGTTTTGGTAGCACG
>JBFEWI010000321.1:0-1239 GCA_041546475.1 Sulfurovum sp. | reverse complement strand
CCATGAATTTTGCGATCATCTCCTGTGCTTTTGTATTACCCTCTAAGGTGACGGATCGGCTGTACTGTATCTCCATTTCACCGCGCCCTTCATTATTTTGTCTAATGATCATCAAAATACTCTGCAGTACATCAATAGGTTCAAATCCGCTGACGACCACAGGTGCACCGTATTTTTCCGGTAATGGCTGATAGATCTTTGCCCCACTGATCACACTGACATGCGCAGGTCCAATGAATGCATTGATCTTTGCCTGACCGTCTGCCATGATGGCATCTACAGCAGGAGGTACAAGCACATGATTGATATGGAAATAAAGATTTGTGATACCCTGCTTTTCCGCCTGTTCAAGCAGTGCTGCTGTCATAGGTGTTGTTGTTTCAAAACCGATAGCAAAGAAGACAACTTTTTTGTCCGGATTTTCACGTGCGATCTTGATCGCATCCAACGGTGAATACAAGGCTCGTATATCATGACCATTTGCCCGTTCCACAGCTAAAGAACCTTTAGAACCCGGTACACGGATCATATCACCCAGGGTTAATAAAATGGTGTTTTCAATCTGTGCCAAGGCAATCGCATGGTCGATCCGTTCTTTTGGCATGATGCAGACAGGACAGCCAGGACCATGTATAAAATCAATATTTGGAGAGAGTAGCTGTTTGAGACCGTATTTCATAATGGTATGGGTATGACCGCCACACACTTCCATGATATTTAACGGTTCTTTTAAGTTTTTTGCTTCTTCTTCAATGGTCTTAGCCAAGGCTTTGATCACATAAGGATCACGAAACCCGTCATAAAGATCTTTCAGTTGAAGTTCGCTCATATTTTGGCCCGATCGTCACAATGGTCATCCGATTCAATGACCTGCTGTCTCTCTTCCTCTTCCATGGCTTCAAGCATTTCCCTATAGAGTTCTAGACTTTGCAGGGCTTCCTCTTGATCTATTTTATTCATGGCAAAACCGACATGGATGAGTATATAGTCACCTATATTGATCTCATCAGCCATGAGATCAAGGCTTACATGACGTTTGATCCCCATGGTGTCGACCGTAGCCATATTGCACTCATCGATTTCAACCACTTTTGAGGGTATGGAGAGACACATATCAAGTCCTCATTTTTCGTTTGAAGTTGATCCAATCTACAACAGATCGTATAGACGCTTTATCATTGATATTGATTTCCAGGATATCTACATTGGGCTTGATACGTCTGGCTTGGGCCTTTTCAT
>JBFEWI010000340.1:0-1069 GCA_041546475.1 Sulfurovum sp. | reverse complement strand
TTGCAGAGTTAAGGATCTTTACATGTCTTAAAATACCTGAACTGTCATCTGCCACACCTGTACCTGCCGTGTAATTTCCATTGACGGTAACTTCGTATGTAAGCGGTGTAGCTGACATATTTGCATTACCAATGAGTGTTAAACCACCCCAAAGTCCTTCTTGGGCATTTGTTTTCGCTTTATCCGTAAAGGTAATTGGTGCCGTTTCTGTACCAAGTGCATATATTTTTGAATCTTTGTTG
This sequence comes from Sulfurovum sp., assembly GCA_041546475.1. Classification (GTDB taxonomy): domain Bacteria; phylum Campylobacterota; class Campylobacteria; order Campylobacterales; family Sulfurovaceae; genus Sulfurovum. The sequence continues at coordinate 827 of JBFEWI010000340.1, read as the reverse complement.
ACTTGCAAATATGAGTTTGCATCATTACCGCCAATAGTTGTACCATCCTGAATTCTTATAGATGCACCTGCTGCAGTATCTGCAAATTGGTCGATTAACCATGACTTGCCTCTTGTCAGTACATTACATCCTGAAATTTGCCCAGTCAGTGTAGTAGAAGGAATCACACATGCATCATCATTGTTACCGCTGCCTGTCGTTGTAAAAATATTTTTGATTTCATCTGCAGAGTCTGTTGCTGCATCTGTTTTGTTTACAAAGGTATTACCTATATCCGTGTAGATACCCACGTTTTTAAAATCGATATTGGAAAGCTTTGCATCTAGTTGTGAGTAAATTGCCCCTGCTGAAGCACTTCTATAAATGATCGTACCATTGTAGAATTTACCTCCAACACCTGACTTCTTAAAGAAGATACCACCTTCTGCCGAATCAGGGATAGCAAAACCATCCACAGAGATCGTGAATCCATCCACGGTTAAAATTGTATCTGTACCTGACATTTCTATACCTGCATATCCCATAGTAGCATTGATAACAAGGTTTTTCACCGTACCTTGATACATACTATCAACATCCAGATGGTCATCTGTACAGTGGGCGATCGTTACATTGGTCAGGTTCACTGTACCACCCCAGATCTCTATACCATCATCATTGGAGTAATCTACTGTAATGTCCTCAATCACTGTACCTGAACCCACACCTACCATGGAAAGACCATTCGTTTCTTGACTCAGTCCGGTTTCTGTTGCAGAGTTAAGGATCTTTACATGTCTTAAAATACCTGAACTGTCATCTGCCACACCTGTACCTGCCGTGTAATT
>JBFEWI010000120.1:0-5403 GCA_041546475.1 Sulfurovum sp. | reverse complement strand
CGAATATAATACTCTCTGAACAAAAGCATATGGATGCTGTCGAAAAGCTTTGTATTAAATATGGTGTTGACATTTCAGGAGTAGATGAAAATGATATTGGTGTATTTATACTGCCGGTACTACAAGATCTCTATGATACATTGATTTTACAGGATAATACACTCGAAGAAGCACTGAATGTTGGTATTCTTATAGAAGAAACGGATATTGCAGATCTTGAAGAAGCTCAAGTAGGAATGCCAAATGATGTTGTACGTGTATTTGAAAATATCAAAGAAGGTAGTATAAATCATCTTGGAGCATTTACATATGCACTTTCACAGTTGACACCTTAAGTCTGCAGTCTATAAAAGATTTAGCTACTGCATAGCTAAATCTATATTTTTTACTGAATTTACACATGTGATCTTAAAGTAGCTATTATGCAGTTTTTTCGTATTTTTAGATGTTAAAGGACTATTCCATCTGCATCTCTACCAAAAGTACATGTACATCACTCATCGCTTCAACATGCAGATCTTCGTCTGAAACCTCGGCGGCATCCCCCTCTTTACAGTCGATGCCGTTGATCCTGGCGTCACCTTCCATGAGTTTTACATAGAGCTGTCTATTGTTGCCCAGTTCAAAGGTAAGCGTCCTGTTTTGGTCTAACTCCGAAACATACATGTTCGCATCCTGATAGATATTGATCATGTCAGGTGTACCTTCCGGGGCTATGAGATGCAGCCATTGATTATGACGTGTTTCATACTCAAACACTTTTGAACCGTACTGGGGCTGAAGCCCTTTAGTGTGTGGGAGTATCCATGTCTGTATGAGGTGTACCTCTTCATCCCCTTCATTTTTTTCAGAGTGCGTGATACCGGTACCTGCACTGAGGTACTGCACAGAACCGCGTCCCAAACTCTCTTTGTTTCCCATACTGTCCTGATGTGTCAGTTCTCCGCGTATCACATATGTGATGATCTCCATATCTTCGTGCGGATGTGTCCCAAAACCTGTATGGGGCTGTATCATGTCATCATTCATGACACGCAATACACCATAATGCATATTCTCCCGATCATAATATTCGGCAAATGAAAAATGGAACCTGCTTTTCAGCCAACCATGGTCCGCTGTATACAGTCTGTCAGTAGCTATATGAGTCGTCAAAGAAGCTCTCCTCTAAATGATCCCAGAATGATTTTCCTTTTATATCATTTTTTTCTTCATAGACCAAAGTGGTTTCAATGTCATGAAGGTATTTATCATAGACTGTTTCTTTTTCATGCTTCAACGGCGTCTCACAATGACATGTCTGATACCATTCGAGTATCTCCGGACCTGTCATCAATGCTCTTTGCATTGCATTTACAATATAGGACCCCTCAGGCTCTACATCGGCAATGCTGCCATCAGTGAGTGCCGTAAAGAAAGCCTTCATTTTTAGTTTATCTATTTTCGCTTTGACCTTGTATAACATGCCGGCTCCTTCCGCTTAGATTATGTATCATAGCAAGCGCACTGTGTACTATATATGTAATCATTGTATAATACCACCACATCACCCTAAGGCAAACCATGAATATCACCTACCAACTCACCCAGGAAGAATACCTGCAGGCAGTCAATTTACATCATAAAAAAGGCAGAAGGGTCATTATACTTGCTCTCTATGCCATAATAGCTACTCTTATTATGGTTGTCGGAACGGATTTTTCAAATGCCCGTGAAGTCATAAATAACATTATCCTTGCATTTTTTTCCATCTCTTTTTATGTACTTTTTGTCCGTATGCTTTCTGCTTATCAGGCCAAAAACATCTATCAAAAAAGCCCTATACTGCCCAACAAGGTCACACTGCATGTCTCGGGAAAAGGTATCAAATTAGATAAAAATCGTAACCATGCTTCCATGCCGTGGCGTACATTTTCCGACTGGAAAAGTGATGGGAAATTTTATCTTTTGTATACAAATCCCCGCCAATTCAATGTGATTCCGGCCCGTGCCATGAGTGAAATAGAAAAAAAAGAGCTAGAGACGTTTCTAAAGAGATATATTTCCCAAAATTAACTTAGATCATCGGGATCGCCCATTTCTTATAGTATGCGACAAGTCTAAGGACCATCCCTGTGAAAAAGACTGTAATCAACGTATAATACGAGATCAATTCGTAGAGATTCAATACATAGAGCGTTAAACCTATCAGAAGTGCGATCGTCCCGTAAAATCCTGTCTTGAGTACAAAAGGGATCTCATTGATGATGACATCTCTGATGATACCTCCGCCTACTGCCGTTACAAAGGCTAAGGCCAAAACACCTGTAAGATTAAGCCCCGCTTCTATGGCTATCAGTGCACCCGTAATGCTAAAAGAGATAAGTCCTATGGAGTCACTCAGTATAAAAAACGATTTGTTCTCTATACTGTCTCTTTTGTTGAATCTAAATACGATCAACAGGATCATCACGATAAGGATGGTAAGTGCAGGGATATTGTGTGTAAAGGTATAAGGCATTTTATCTACTACCACATCTCTGATGATCCCTCCACCCAGTGCCGTAAGAAATACAGAGATCAAAGTCCCCAGAAAATCAAGTTGATTTCGTATAGCCACAAAAAAACCCGAACTGGCAAAAGCGATAATACCAATATACTCTGCGATCTCAAACATACAGTGCTGCCTTCTCTATCAATTTCAACATCGTTCTACTAGTTGGATACACAGGCATTGCCCCGTGAACCCCATTTGACGATGATACCGTGTTTGTCGGTCTCAAGATAGAGTTTACAGGTTTTCTGCACAACATCCGTACCATAACCGAACATACCGTAACCGCCATGATAGTATGGCCAATGTCCATACCCCATGGACATTGAAGGGTAAGTGTATATCCTGGATCTTTCATAGACATAGACCTTGTTTTTATTTGGCAGCATATAGGTACTGTCCGGATATCCTATTTTTTTAATGAGATCATTGATATCCTGTCCGACCCAGGCATTATATTTGTTGACAAAATTCTGATGTGTAGCACACCCTTGCATGAACAAGAATGCCATTGCGAAAAGAGAGAGTTTTAAAACATACTTCATGATCTATTCCTTTCTACATTGATCCATGTATGGATTTTTTATCATAGTATACACTCTAAATGCAATAAATGTGTAATTTCATAGAGGAATTCATGTTTTAAGGCTTTGAGCGTTTCATAATGAGAGTTTTTGTACGCTATCTGTACTACAAAGGAGAAAAAATATATGAACCTATGCTACACACGACTTATTATCGTAGTTGGTTGCATCTGCGTGGTCTATAGATAATAAGTGATAGTTTGGAGGATCTATTGTTTATAGCTGTGAGGTACCAGTCTTTCGTCCTGTCCCACATTTTTTCTAAACTCCAATTCCCTTGGATCAGACCGCATGACATGAAGAAACATAAAGACATATCCACCTACTACGACAAACAAAACGACAAGAGAGAATGATATAACAGGTAAAAGCTCCATAATGACTCCATATATTTAATTAATGCTACACTCATTCTAGCGTATTATCGCACAAATTACAAACTGACATTTCATAGGAACACAAAAACCATTGTATTGAAAAATGTGCGGAAAATATTGTATGGAGGGGAATAACCTGCACATTTGGCAAAAACTGCCAAATGGTATGAAAATGTTTTGCAGTAAGCTATTTAGCCATTCTAAATCTAGGCAGGTTTAAAAAATCAAATTTTTCACATAAAAGATTTACATCATCATCTATAGATTCACCGATAAATATCATAATAGATTTTTCTGTATAGTTCTCCAGCTCTTCGTATGAATCATTACCGAATGAGTAGTTTATCACGATAGGGTTAGGAACATCTTTTGTTTTCACGACACCTTTCACCCTGTAGATACTTTTTGGAAGTGATTTTAACACTGCATCAACATCAGAGAATGCAATGTCATCTTTTAAATAAACCACTTTTTGGGTGATCGAATCTTCTGTAGTGTGATCAAGACGTTCATAATCCTTAGCCAATCCGATGATCTCATCCACTTTGTAGACACCCTCAAAAACTTCCTTATGGACAATACCCTGTTGGGCTTGATTGATCACATAGTTATTAAATATCTTCTTCCCAGTAAGCGTGTTCTTGATATTGTACTGCTCTTTGATCTCGATCACCTCTTTCTTTACGGCTTCCAGCTCATCATCATTCACCAGGTCGGTCTTGTTAAGTACAAGTATATTGGAACCGCCGATCTGATATTTGGCTGTTGAATTCTCTTTATAGGAATCAAAGTTTTTAGAGTCCACTACACAAATGACACCTTCCACAGAGATACCAAGATTTTGAAGCGATAAAAAGATAGGGAAAGGCTCAGATGCCCCTGAAGTCTCAACAAATATGATCTCCGGACTGTATTTTTGCATGATCTCCATCACACCGCTTTCAAACTCTTGTGCCAATTGACAACAGATACACCCTTCTGAAATTTCAAGTACTTCACTGTGTACATTCTTCAATATGTTGCCATCGACGCCAATATCGCCAAATTCATTGACAATAATCGCTACTTTCTTATCAGAAAAGTGTTCTTTGACTGTATTTGTGAGCATGGTGGTTTTACCAACACCTAAAAATCCCGTAAGTATAAATGATTGTATCATGTCTATGTGCCTTAAAAATTAAATTGTAATGGTATGGATGTTTTGTAAATTCGTAAGATATCGTAAATAGAGTTAAAAGTAACAACTGTGCAAAATGCACAGTTGTATGATTTGGTATTACTTTTTTGGAGCTTCCAACATTTGTTCGAAACCGACTTCTTTACACCATTCAGCAGTCAAGTCGAATGCTGCAGATGCAGTGTCAAGGTTTTTCTGGATCAGGTCCATTTTCTTTTTAAACTTTTTCTCAATAACTGAGTCAAGTGTAGCTGTACCACCTGAAGCTGTATATTTTTTAAGGAATCTGTCTTTAATACCTTCTTCAATAGCAGGCTTGCTAACCGTACCTAGAGCACCGAAAAGTGCACCCAACATAGCCATGTTTGTAGCAAGTTCAGTACCCGCTTGGTCGATAGCAAACTGAGTAAAGTCTTTAGTAAGAACTTTTACATTTAAAGAGTCAAGGTACTTTTTATCTTCATCAGTTAAAAGATCTATATCAGAGTTGATGATAACAAGACCATTCTCTTTGATACCTGCATAAAAAGGCATTGTGTATGATTTACCCATAGTAATAACTTGTGGGTGATAGATCATAACGATATCAGGGTAGATAACTTCCCCTCTATCATAGATAGGCACTGTACCGATTCTTGTATAACTCTCAGATGGAGCCATTCTTTTTTCAGCACCAAAGAATGGGTTAGATACCGCGTAGTAACCTTCTGTGTCCGCTGCAGTTGCTGCGAT
>JBFEWI010000187.1:0-3457 GCA_041546475.1 Sulfurovum sp. | reverse complement strand
TGTGATAAGCTCATTATTGAAGAGTTCTTTTAGGTGTTGGAGTCTTTGGGTGACCAACTGCATGGTGTCAGATCCCTCAAAAGGTTTCCTGAGTTCCGGAGATAATGCCTCGCCTGCACCAGCTCCGAGGAATACACCGGCAGCTCCACCTTCATTCTTTGAAGCTGCTTCAAGAGAATCGAGTTTTCTCATATCCTGATAACTTACACCTACTGATTTTGCAGCAAAATGCGTTGCTTTTGTATCGGCTATCTTTCCTATTCTATCTCTTGTATCTGCATCAAATTCAGTGCCCTCAATCCTGAAGTCGGAGAGATGAAACCCTAGCTTATCGAACTCTTTGTCCAACTTTTCTGTCAGTGCCTCACCCAGTTCTTCTCTTTGTTCATCGATATGATTATAAGAGACTTTTGACTCTGCAAATGTATCACTCATCGGATGAACAATTCTGGCGTTGATGATCTTTCTTAGATTTTCGATTCCAAAGTATTCCTGTTCTCCAACAATAGAGACAAAGAAACGTTCAGGATCTTTGATCTGTAAACTGTAATTACCAAAAGCGATAAGCTCTACAGGGAAGTCATAAATAGGATCAATGTATTTAACCGGTGATACAGTTCCCCATTTCTGATCGGTAATGATGTTTTTTTTGTAGAAATAAAATTCTGCTTTATGTTCACTCTCGAAAAATTGCATGACCTTTTTCAGCGTTGTAATAAAGGGAATGTTGTCTGTTTTAATATTAAAGAGCCCTTCTTTGTCAAACACAGCTCTGATCTTTCCTTCATAAACCAGAATACATCCTTGTGTAGGACCTACTATAAGTTTCGATGCATTCTTTATCTCATCGCCGTTACTGCTCCATCTATAAAACAATGCATCTTCATTGTCTGTATCCCATTGGATCACTGAGCGTAGTTGTCTTTCTAGAGGGTCAAAAAATGGCATGATTACTCCTACTTTTCTATTTGTTTTTTTTATTTTAGCGTAAAATACGCTTTTCAAGAGGTTTCAGTTTAAGATCATGCATTTTCTGTTTGGGGTGTTTCACTCTTTTCTGTACCGGATTTTTCTTCATACAGGGAGATGATCAGGTCAAAGATCTTTTCTTGTGTAATGGGTTTCACAAAATGTTCAGAGTCTGTTTTTATATCATCCTCTAGATCATAAGGCTCTTTAAGCACTACATGTTTCAGTGGTGCACGTTCTTGGACTTTGGCAATGGTCTCTTTGGTCTTTTCAGTGATCATTTTTTCACTAATGACCACTATATCATAGAGAGACAGATCATTTCCATGTTTCTTTAACTCATCCATACCCACATGTACATCATAATGAAAATATTGAAACATTTTTTTAAGGCTTTGAGCCGTTTTATCATTTGAACAGAGCAGTAAGATATTTTTCCCAACGATATCTTTATCCGGAAGTCTATAATGACGTCTAAAACCCAATTCAACATTTTTAAAAGGTATGCTTAGGTGTATGTCTGAATTATTCTCCTGGTCATCAACAATGTTACCCTCTAGCATTTCAATCTCTTTACTCAAATGGATTTTTAAAAATGCTTGAAGTTTGTCTTTTTCGATATTGGTCTCTTGGATCCTAAAAGATATAAACTCTTCATATAAAAAGTCTTCCACAGAAGAGAGAGATAATACCATCTCCTTTCTATCACTATTTTGAAACACAAAAGTGAGTATTTTGCTAAGTACCAGTAGCAGAGTATCAGGATCACCCCGTAATGTTCTTGGTATGGTTGAATCCATTTCATAGATAAGTTCGATACGTTTTTCAGTTGCAATACCTTTTACAGAAGAAAAGAGTGTTTCCAACACTTTGTTGATGTTAAACGTATCTTCCATAGTTTCTTCATTTAAATCCATTGATTGTCTCCTCCCCAAAAAACAATTTATACAATTGTAGCAACATAAGTTTTAATTAACTAATAGTATTGGAAATATAAGGGATACTGTTTCCTAAAATAGTACTTTAGGAAACAGATTCATGAAAAAATTGCCTCATAAGGTTCTCTAGGGATCAATTTCTCCGTTCTTCACTATATAAGACTCCGACATATTCACCGAGTGATAGATGGTCGTTCCATACTTCTTGCTGTAGTACTGCAACAGGAGTTTTTGTAGTGTTGGTTCTATGGAAGGGGTGAACCATCCGTTGTTGCTCAGTACGATCATATGTTTTGGTTCTCCCTCGTAGAGTCTTTCACTTGTCGCCTCAAAACAGATGGCATTTCTATAGATTGTCCCGTCTATTTTGTAGTCTACGACATTGGGGCTGGCTACATAATCTACTGCACCGTCATAAAATACCCTATTGACCCAGTCACTTAAAAAATCCGGCAGAGGGTTGCTCTCTCCAAAAGGCACCAGTACGACTTTATTGGCCACAGAGACCTTGTTGTCTGTAAAGATATAGGTTGAGTTACGTGGGGTTTTCCCATCCCAGTAGAGCCCTCCGGTGACGATAGAGATCCGTTTGGCCTTCTCCTGCAATCTCTCCATAAGTTTTGAGCGATTGAGAAAGATGGGGAAGACGGATTCGGGGAGGATGACAAGACTTTTTTTCTCTTTGATGGCCTGGTCTACCTGTTTGAAAAGTTCCTCAAACTGTGCGGGATGCAGTGCTTCATTCCATTTCTCCTCCACAGAAGTATGGGTCGTTACAAGACTGATATGATCTTCAGATATGAGGGATATCGGAGGGTTTGACTGATAGGCGAACAGAAGCAGTAATAGATAAAGGAGCTGTCGTTTCCAGAGACTCAGGACAATGGCAGATAAAATGATAGCAAACTGCCATTTTTCAATGCCCAGGTAACTCTCTACGAACATCAGTTCAGGTTTGAACCAGTCAAAAGAGAAGGGGTGGATATAGCTTAAGATGAAAAGCGCTGAAGCCTTGAGGAGTAAAGGAACCAAAGTGTCTGAAATACGCAACAATGCAGTCATCTTTTCACTGATCCATGCAAGAAGCCAAAAGAGTACCCCGTAGCTTAGCATGATGATGGCTATCTCTATGGGTATAGCCCAGACCATACCGTAATGCTGAAGGCTTAAGGCGATCCACCAGAACCAGAACACTCCTATAAAAGCACCCGAAAAGAACCACACTTTTTTCTCTTCCTGCAGGAGCAGATAGAGTGTTAAAAGACCTAAAATAGTGTTCACAAGAGGATAGGAAAACCCCCAGTGATTCAGGTAGATAAAGCCCGAACTCAAAAGTGCTATGAAAAAGCCTTTTGTTAGTTCAAAGGTGCTAGAATATTGGCTAATTTTATACAAAAGGATTCCTATGGGAGCAGAACAAGGCAGTATGATCGGTTCATTTTTACCCCTCATCATTTTATTCGCTATTTTTTATTTTTTAATTATCAGACCACAGCAAAAACACCAAAAAGCGCATAAAGCAATGCTTGACGGTCTTACTAAAGGTGACA
>JBFEWI010000316.1:0-1265 GCA_041546475.1 Sulfurovum sp. | reverse complement strand
TTGAAGATAGACTCAAAGCTATAGTGGATGAAGTCAAAGAAGCAGCCAATGTTATCTTGTTCATCGATGAGATCCATACGATCGTTGGTGCAGGTGCAAGCGAAGGAAGCATGGATGCTGCCAATATACTTAAACCGGCACTGGCACGTGGTGAGCTGCATACGATAGGTGCAACAACACTCAAAGAGTACAGAAAGTATTTTGAAAAAGATGCGGCACTGCAAAGACGTTTCCAGCCGGTAAAAGTGGATGAACCTAGTATCAATGAAGCATTACAGATCCTTAGAGGTATCAAAGACAAGCTGGAAGCACACCATAATGTCAATATTACGGATTCTGCTTTGGTTGCCTCAGCAAAACTCAGTGATCGTTACATTACTGACAGATTTTTACCGGATAAAGCCATAGACCTTATCGATGAAGCAGCAGCGGAACTGAAGATGCAGATAGAGTCTGAACCTACAGACCTTGCGAAGTCTAAACGTGATATATCAACACTGCAGGTTGAAAAAGAGGCACTCAAAATGGAAGAGAGTGATAAAAATACCTCTCGTCTTGAAGAGATAGAAAAAGAGTTAGCTGATCTGGAAGAGAGACGTGTGTCACTGCAGAATCAATTTGACAATGAAAAGAATGTCTTTAATGAGATCGCTGCAGTGAAAACCAATATCGATTCACTCAAAACGCAGGCGGAGCATGTCAAAAGAGAAGGAGACTTCAACAAAGCAGCAGAGATAGAGTATGGACAGATCCCTGCAGAAAATGAGAAACTCAAGAATCTTGAAGATAAATGGTCACAGATGATGTCTGAAGGAACATTGCTTAAAAACTCAGTGGATGAAGAGATGATCGCCAGCATTGTCAGTCGTTGGACAGGTATCTCTGTCAACAAGATGCTGCAAGGTGAAAAAGAGAAGATACTTGCGATCGAAAGTATTCTAAAAGAAGAGGTTGTAGGGCAGGAAGAAGCACTTAAAGCTGTAGCACGCGCCATTAAACGTAATAAAGCAGGATTGAGTGATATCAACCGTCCTATCGGTAGCTTTATGTTCCTTGGGCCAACGGGTGTAGGTAAAACACAGGTAGCTAAAACGCTAGCGAAGTTTTTGTTTGACTCTGAGAAGTCACTGATACGTATCGATATGAGTGAGTATATGGAAAAACATGCAGCCAGCAGATTGGTTGGTGCACCTCCGGGGTATGTAGGATATGAAGAGGGTGGACAGCTGACTGAAGCGGTACGCCGTAAACCTTATTCAGTAGTC
>JBFEWI010000185.1:0-3520 GCA_041546475.1 Sulfurovum sp. | reverse complement strand
TCCTGTCCGGAGAGCTCTTTAATGGCATCTTCAAGCATACGCAAGTAGAGTGAATATCCAATCTGCTTAATGTGACCCGACTGTGCTTCACCGATGATATTCCCTCCACCCCGTATCTCAAGGTCATGAAAGGCAAGAACTGCACCGCTTCCCAGATCCGAGTGTGACTCAAGTGCAAGCAGACGGCGTTTGGCATTCTCTGTCAAACGCTCTTTGTCTGTCACCATAAAGTAACAGTACCCTTCTTTGGCTCCACGTCCCACACGTCCGCGAAGCTGATGCAGGTCTGCGATACCGAAATTGTCAGCTCCGTCCACGATCATTGTATTGGCATGCGGCATATGTATCCCTGACTCCACGATCGAAGTAGAGAGCAGTACATCATACTCCCCATCACCAAAAAGCATCATCTCATCTTCGGTCTCTTTGGCTGAGATCTTGGAGTGAAGCACTGCGATGCGCAGTTTAGGCAGTATCTCAAGCAGTTGCTTCTTTTTCTCTTCTATACCTGCTATGGAGTTGAAGACATAAAATATCTGCCCACCGCGACGCATTTCACGAAGTATTGCTTCTTTGATCACTTTATCATCATAACTCTTCACAAAGGTACGTACTCCCTGACGTTCTGTAGGAGGGGTAAGGATCTCAGAAAAAGACTTGACCTCGGACATCGCAAGGTTCAAAGATCTCGGGATCGGTGTGGCTGACATACTGAGTAGATGTACATCGATGGAGATCTCTTTGAGTGCCTCTTTTTGTTTCACCCCGAACTTATGCTCTTCATCGATAATGACAAGTGCCAGGTTCTTGAACTTGGCTTTAAGCAATGCATGGGTTCCTACAACCACGTCTATGGTTCCTTCCTGCAACCCTTTGAGCGTGGCATTCTTCTCTTTGGTCGTAGAGAACCTGTCCAGCTTGGCTATTTTGATATCATGCCCGGCAAAACGCTCTTTGAGGCTTTTGTAATGCTGGGAACTCAGCAGGGTCGTAGGTGCGATCATCATGGCCTGGTACCCGTTTTTGACCGCTACGAACATCCCGTTCATTGCCACCTCTGTTTTTCCGAACCCCACATCTGCAGAGAGCAGTCGGTCCATCATCCTGCCTGAGCTCATATCAGCCAACATCTCATGAATGGCACGTTCCTGGTCTTCTGTATGTAAAAAACCCGCCTCGGACATAAAAATGGCATGCTCTTCCATATCTATTTTGAGCTTGATCCCTTTTTTTAAATGACGCTGTGCCGAGAGGTTGATGATCTGTGAAGCGATCGCAAAAAGTTTCTCTCTAACTTTTTCTTTGAGCTTCTTAAAGCTGGCTTTCCCCAGCTTATCGAGTATCGGTAAGGCACCGCCTTCAGCCACATACCGGTCTATTACTTCAAGGTTAGAGACTGGAATGAGCAACGCGTCTTCATTTTGGTAGTGCATCACTACAAATTCACTGGTGGCTCCCAGTACATCCCGTTTCTCAATCCCTTTAAAGATACCTACCCCGTAATTCTCATGGACCACATAGTCACCGGGCTTGAGTTCATCCAGAATGATCGTTGCTTTTTTTACTTTTTTCCGTTTAATGGGCTTGTTGAGTGACAGAATGAGTTTCTCTGCACCCATAAGGTTGATGATACCCTCCTGATAAACAAATGCTATATTTTCAAAAGAGTCCAACTGGGAACCACGTACGATACTCTCATTCTTGGCAAGTATCGTGATCTGTTTGTCTTTGTGGGATTTAAGTAGTTTATTGGGGTCCACTGCTTCGAGGTCACGGTATTTATGCCCTTCCGGAATGGCCGGTAGATCAAATGAGTCTCGTGCTACAAGCGGCTCGTCCAGCTCATACACTTCTTTGAGTTCATCCTCCAAAGCTGATGCCAGAACACCGTCAAAAAGTGTTAATGCACTCTCCCCCAGATCATCCAGGTGCCATAGTCCAAGCGAATCTATATCTTTGACAAAGGTATCATAACTGCTTCGTTCTGTTCTGTTTTTCAGTGCTTCATACTGGGTTTTATTCAACGCCAAGAATGCCGGTGTGAAGGTCAAGGATTCCAACTCATCGTTTACACGTTTCTGCGTCCCTTCATCATAGTATTGGATCGTCTCTACCTCTTCATCAAACAAAGAGATACGGTACGGTCTGTCCGCATCTATGGGGTAGATATCGATAATATCACCACGAAAAGAGACCTCTCCATGGCTGGCAGCAATGTCCGTAAAATGGTATCCCCACTGATATAATGTATCCTTGAGTTCCTGTATATTTAAAGTATCGCCGAATTCTATCGATCTGCTGTCAAACAGTTCTGCTTTCGGAAAAGGAATAAGCAGTGTACGCAGCGGTGAGACAAGTATCTTTTTCTTTGTACTTTTATAAAAAGAAGCCAATTGTATGAACAGGGTATGTATCTCTTCATCATAGGCACGCAGATCTTCCCCTACGCTTACCCGAAGGTCTGGCAGCACAAAGGTGTCAAAGCCAAGTAACACGGCTATATCTCGTATCTGAACTGCTTCCTTGTCATCTTTACAGATAAGGAGTTTTTCTTCTTGTAACGCTTCCAGGTATTCGTAAATATTACTTTGGTACATTGATCTTCTTTTGCATCCTCTTTAAAAATTCTTCTACGACATAAAATGAACCAAATACCAGGTAGTGTTCATTTTTGTCTATTTTACCCTCAAAATAGCTATGAGTAATACCTACTTTTTGAATGGCTTTTTCTATCTCGCTTAAAGTAGTAGCCCTTTGTGAATCGATGGGAATGATCTCTACACGTTTGACTTTAGGTTTCAGTGCGTGCAGCACCGCTTCATAATCTTTGTCATCAAGACTGTTATAGATGAGAACCACCTTTTTGTCCAATGCTTTTTCGATGGCCCTCGCGGCCAAAGGATTGTGCCCCACATCGATACGGATGTTTTTTGTCAAAGGATAAAAACGTCCAAAAAGTTCCAAGGTGCGTAGGTTGCCTATATCATAAGAGATATCCAGAATATCCAAAGCCTGCAGTGCTACACAGGCATTCTCTACCAGATAATCTCCCCAGGATTTCTCCTCTGCGATGACTCTTAATTGTGTCGTTCTCTCACTTGGACATTCGAAAAGATAAAGTGTTGCACCTTTCTTCTCTGTAATCTCTTTGGCAATATCCAGTACCTCATCATAGACTTGCGGTGCCAGCAACACTTCTTTTTGAATACTTCGTATCTTCGTACCAGCTATCGCTTCGATACTTTCACCCAAAAAAGCCTGATGGTCGATGCCTATAGGTGTGATGACAGAGAGTGCTTTATCGCATACATTGGTCGCATCAAATTCTCCTCCCAGTCCTGCTTCCAGGACCATCAGATCACAATCTTCAAAGACCACCAAAGCCAAGAGCGTTGTATATTCAAAGTAACTCAACCCTTCACTCACCTCCTGCCCCAGGATCTTAAAAAGTCTTTGGTGTGCTGCTTCAAGCACTGCATCTGTACTGTCAGTGCCATTGAGCCAGATACGTTCATTGAAC
>JBFEWI010000311.1:0-1298 GCA_041546475.1 Sulfurovum sp. | reverse complement strand
TGCAGTTCTGTATTATCTGCCAAGAGTTTTGCCGAAGGTCCCCATACCATCAGATGGGCTTGATCCCAGTAGCCTCTTGGAAGAATGACACTTGAATAGAGCAACACCATCTTTTTGGCCACTTCTATCTCGGCAGTACTCCATACGATAAGTAATTTGTCCATAATGATTCCTAAAAATATGATGGTTATATTATAGTGTTTTAGTGAAGATTAGAAAAGAGAGCAGCAAGTTAAGAGAACTTACTGCAAATAGATTTTAGTGTAAGAAGTGTCTTACTGTAGTAAAGTAAAGAGAGATACCATGTTCATTGGCAGCTTCGATCACTTCATCATCTCTAATACTCCCGCCAGGTTCAATGATCGCTTTTACACCTGCCGCAGCTGCTGCATCGATACTGTCACGGAACGGGAAAAAGGCTTCGGATGCCATCGCTGCACCGCTCACATCCAGATCCATCTCTTTTGCTTTTTTGAGGGCACACTGAGCAGCATCTACACGGCTTGTCATCCCCATACCTACAGCGACCATCGCCGAGTCTTTGACATACACCACACAGTTGGACTTAGTCAAACCGGCAACTTTCCATGCGATCTCCAAGTCTTTCATCTCTTGTGCTGTAGCAGTTAATTCTGATTTTTGCTGAGCATTGTGTACTTCACCGTCACAGATACAGTCTGCATTCTGATAGACAAATCCGCCATCTACATGTTTGAAATCATGGCTGTCATTTGACATGACAAGCTTCGTACCACCCTGAGCAAAAAGCTTAAGACGTTTTTTCTTCTCAAACACTTCCAATGCTTCTGCATCAAAATCTGCTGCCATCACCACTTCAAGGAAGATCTCATTCATCTTCTCTGCAAGCTCTTTGGTGACTACACCATTGACTGCAACAACACCACCAAATGCAGATACCGGGTCACACTTCAGTGCTTCAGTATAGGATTCCAAAAGTGACTCTTTGATCGCAAAACCACAAGGGTTTCCATGTTTTACGATACATACAGCATTTTCATCACCAAAGCTTGAAGCGATCTTCAGTGCACCGTTCACATCATTGATGTTGTTGAAACTAGCTTCACCTTTAACCTGTTTGAAGTTTTGTGTAAAGTGGTTATCAAACTCATAGAGTGCACCTTTTTGATGTGGGTTCTCACCATAACGTGTCTGGAACGATTTTTTACCTGTAATGAACTGATACTCACCAAAACCATCATTGAAACGGCCGTTCATGTAGTTAGCAATCATCGAGTCATATGCAGCAGTATGTTCAAACGCTTTGATCATCATATCTC
>JBFEWI010000189.1:0-3409 GCA_041546475.1 Sulfurovum sp. | reverse complement strand
GTTCGGAGGCTCTGGCGGTGGATTCGGCGGTTTCGGCCAAGCGCGAAGAGACCCGGGCCAAAAATATGCACTGGACTTTGAGATAGAAGTGCCTTTAAAGTTTCATGAAGCAGTCTTTGGCTGTGAAAAGAAGATAGAGATCCGTTACAAAACACCTTGTGGTGACTGTAAAGGTACGGGTGCAAAAGATGCAAAACTGGAGACATGTGACTACTGTCAAGGACAGGGGCAGGTCTTGATGAGACAAGGGCCTATGCAGTTTGCCCAGACATGTCCAAAATGTCATGGTCAGGGACAAAGCATTAAAGAGGAGTGTAAAAGCTGTCATGGTAAAGGGTATCATGAAAAAGAAGACACGGTCACTGTAAACATTCCTGCCGGTGTGGACTCAGGCAACCGTCTTAGAGCACAAGGCTATGGAAACGAAGCCAAAAATGGACAACGCGGTGATCTCTACCTTACCTTCCATGTAGAAGAAGATGAAAACTTCATCCGTAATGGAAACGATATCTATATAGAGGTACCTGTGTTCTTCACACAAGCGATCCTAGGAGAAACTATCTCGATCCCTGCACTTGACGGTGAATTAGAACTCGAACTGAAACAAAGCACCAAAGATAAGGAGCAGTTCGTCTTCAATGGTGAAGGTGTGGCTGATGTACATACTGGAAGAAGAGGACGACTTATCGCACAAGTACGTATGGTACTGCCTAAGAAGATCAATGATGAACAAAAAGAGCTCCTCGAAAAACTTCAGGAGAGTTATGGCGTAGAGAGCCGTCCGCATAAAAGTACTTTCGAATCCGCATTTGACAGAGTAAAAAACTGGTTTGGGAACTAACTTTTAGCTTTTTTTCTCTTCTAGCAAAAGAACAGGGTCCTCTCCCTGTTCTTTGAGCAGTTTCACCAACTCTTTTTTAACATTCTTATCGGTCTTTTCATCCACTACGATCTCTAACATTTTAGTGATCTTTTCATGATGCTGCTGACTAGCTTGCATAAACTCCTTGTGTCTAAAAGACTCTTTTTGCATCTTTTCTGCATGGGCTTTATTCTTCTTATGGATCCATAGCCAAAGTAGCAAAGTAAGCAATACAAGCAGTGTACTTACGATGATCACGATTTGAGAGAGTCTGTTTTGTTCGCCCTGGTTGGATAGAAGCCGTTTTTCCTGGAGCAAGGCAAGTTCTTTCTCCTGAGCCAGTTTCATCCCCTGCAGCTCCTTTTCATACGCCAGCTTACTCTCCTCCACTTTAGATCTCTCTTGCGCTTGCAGTTTTGTCTGCTCCAGTTCCAATAGTTTAAGTTGATGAAGTTTCTCTGATTCGATTTTTGCTAAAGCAATCTGATTGGCCCCAACCAGTTTTTGAAGTTCCAAAGTTTCGTTCACCTCTTTATAGCGCTTCTGACCAGATACTGCTGCCTCCTGTTTTTTCTCCGTCTCTTCCATCAAACGTGCTTTAGACACATCATCCTGTCCACATCCATAAAACATTACCAATACCACTGCTAAGAAAAAATATCTTATTTTCACATTCTGCCTCTCTCTATCTCTTTTCAGTATTTTAGCCAATTTTTCGTTAGCCCATAAAAATAGCACTATTTCTCTTTAAGTTTAATAGCGTTACAATGAACAAAGGATAATTTTTTTCCTTAATAACTTTGAAAGGATCCAGTATGGCAAAAAAAGGTAATTCGATTATCAAAGGTTTAGAGATCAATGAGATTATTTCATTGCTCAACAAAGCGTATGCGGACGAATGGCTCGCGTATTATCAATATTTCATTGAAGCGAAAGTCATCAAGGGGATTATGAAAGATGCAGCGATAGCGGAACTGACCCAACATGCTACAGATGAACTCAGACATGCAAATATGGTAGCAGACAGGATTCTTCAGCTTGGTGGAACGCCTCTCCTTCATCCGCAAGAGTGGTTCACCCATGCGAACTGTGGATATGAAGAGCCGAAAGATTTTGATGTCGTGAGTATACTCGAAGATTCGATCAAAGGAGAGCAGTGTGCCATCGCGGTCTATTCAGAGCTGGCAGATATGACACGCCATAAAGATATCGTCACTTATGACATCGTCTCTGAAATACTTGCAGACGAAGTAGAACACGAAGAGGATCTTCAGGCACTTCATGATGATATCACTGAATTTGTAAGCGACCTCAAAAAAAGTATGCACTAAAAAATGATGATTGAAGCTTGGGTGGCAGATGGAGAGTATCTCAGAGTGTAAAGTCATGATTGAATAAAAAAGCGTGGAGTAGAAAGATGCAAGCATTGACTATGGCTGAAATGTTACCTGCATTTCTGTTAACCCTCTTTGCAGGTCTTTCTACAACCTTTGGTGCGGTCATTGCTTTTTGGGGCGGTACGAAAAATACGAAGTTTTTATCCATAGGCCTGGGTTTTTCTGCTGGGGTTATGATCTATGTCTCATTCTTAGAGATCCTTGTCAAATCCCAAGATGCATTCACGTTAAAATATGGTGAGATCGTAGGTGAAAGTTTAGGCCTGGTTGCTTTTTTTGTCGGTATTGCACTCTCCTTTGTCATTGATCAGTTGATCCCTGATAATATCAATCCCCACCATACACTTGATATTGAAAACAGTATTGATGAGAATGATACAGAAATGATCCAAAAACATAGGGCACCACTCGCACGTATGGGATTTTTTACTGCTATTGCTATTGCTTTACATAATTTTCCGGAAGGATTTGCTACCTTTGTCTCAGCCTTACATAATATGACTACCGGGGTATCCATTGCACTTGCCATAGCGCTCCACAATATTCCGGAGGGATTGGCCATCGCTCTTCCTGTGTATCATGCAACAGGAAACCGTAAAAAAGCCTTTCTCTATGCCGTGTGGTCAGGACTGGCAGAACCTATAGGTGCGATCATAGGATTCCTGATTTTGGTCCCTATCCTGGGTGATCTTGCACTAGGTATCACATTTGGTGTGGTTGCAGGTATCATGGTCTATATCTCATTTGATGAAATCTTGCCCTCTGCTAGAGTTTACGGTAATGACCATACCACCATCTTTGGCCTTGTGATCGGTATGCTTGTGATGTCTGTAAGCTTGATACTTTTTAAACTATGAGCCTACTTTTTGGTGTAGTATAACCTTATGAGGCGATGGCTCGATACTTGAGTTCTCTGTACGATGGTCATAGGCGATGACATAGATTTCATCTCCATCTTGTAAATAATTTTTCTCACCAAACTCTGCATAGGCTGTCGCACCTATAGAGATGAAGGCTTGTTTGGGGTACTGTGTTGCTTGAAGATGTGCAGCGATATCTTCAAGGGGACCGAAATCTTCCTGGGTATTCATTTTGTCTACCAGCCATGTTTTGAGCTTTGTATAGAAGTAAGAGTACCCTAACAGCGGGG
>JBFEWI010000056.1:0-9236 GCA_041546475.1 Sulfurovum sp. | reverse complement strand
TTGAGAACCAACAGGCTGTCACGGTAGATGGGTTCGTCTATGAATCCGTATTTCTCATCCATGAATCCGTTGATGCCTTGTGCGGCATGGGTTTCAAAAGCCTCTTTGATATGCAAAGCCCTTTTTATCTCATCACTATTCGTATGAAATACTTCATTGGCAATCTGCACCTGTTTGGGACCCATACATGCTTTGGTTTCAAACCCCATCATCTTTTCCCTTTCACACCATGCCTTGAACGTTTCCGTGTCATTGTACTCCTGAAACATGAATGAGATAGGGTGTATACCTGCAGTTTTTGCATCTACCAAAAACTTGGAGAGAATGTAGTCTATGGTAGGGTTATTCAGCGTGACTAATGACTGTGGCAATGCAAGAGAGGTGAGAAGATCCAGGATCCCCAGGTTCGCTGTGGTAAGTCGTTCATCTATACGCAGTGTACTTAAGTTCTCAAAGGCCTCTTTGGTCTCCAGTGAGATATGCAGTTCTTTGTCCTTAGAGAGTAGTGTCAGTGCCTGGGCGATCTCAGTTTGGTTTTTGACTTTTGCCACACGCACCGCATCAAAGCCAAAATCATTCAAAAATGCTATCTCTTCTGCACCGCCTTCATCCAAAGGATTGGTACGTACAATGATGAAAGAATCAGAGTGTTCCATGTATGAGAGGAATAAAGCGATGTTATGCAGTGCTTCCTTTTTACGTGAGGGTGCAATGGCATCTTCAAGGTTGAGGGTGATCATGTCTGCATCATGTGTATCTATACGGTTCAAATGCTTAAGGTTAAGCGGGTTGAGCATCATGTTCGAACGGTGGGTTCGTTTTACGGCAGGGGTTTTTCTTTTATTTCCAAAGGTTGTAGGGAGTGTCTCTAAAGTATCAAATATCATACTGTTATAGTATCTAAAATTAACTCAAAAGAGATATAATTACCCATGTTAAAATACCTCAATGGTTACGATACCCAGTTAAAAGCACAGGCACAAACCCTCATAGATCAGGATAAACTCGGAGCGTATCTTCTTTCAAAATACCCTACATTACATGAGTATACTACGGATAAAAGCCTTTACAGTTATGTACAGGCACTTAAAAACACCCACATGCGTAATGCTTCACCCATTTCCAAAGTACTTTACGATACAAAGATACGCGATATCCATAGTGCACTTGGCACACATACCTTTGTGTCACGTGTACAGGGCGGAAAACTTAAAGCCAAAAATGAGATACGTATCTCACATCTTTTTAAAAAAGTCCCAGAGTCTTTTTTACGGATGATAGTGACACACGAATTGGCACATACCAAAGAGAAAGAACACAATAAAGCGTTCTACAAACTCTGCACCCATATTGAACCGGCATACCATCAGCTTGAATTTGATCTACGGCTTTATCTGACCTACCGTGATATGTTCGGAGTGTTGTATGTTTGACGGGAGATCAGGCTATTGAAAGCGGCAAAAGTTTGTTACAGTATAATACTTAAAAATATTCAGGTAGCGTAGCATGAAACAACTCATCCTTATATTGATGCTGTTCAGTGTGTCGCCTCTTGCAAGAGAAGAGATGTTTCCTATCAAAGAGTCTCCTGCATTCAATCACATGAAATATATACAAAATAAGCATGATGTAGCTTTAGAGAGAAGGTTGGGGTTTGAGCAATAAAGTCGATGTATTAGAAGCCCTGAAACATTCCAATGTTTTCCTGACAGGCGGTGCAGGAGTGGGAAAGAGCTACATTACCAACGAGGTGATCTCTGACTACCGGAAAAGAGGGAAACAGGTTGTCTCTTTAGGCTCCACTGGGGTGAGTGCAGTGAACATCGGAGGTTTTACGGTACACAGTTTTTTTGTTTTCGGCATCGCCAATAATTTTGAAGAGTTGGCTGCGGGAGACAAGCGTGCCAAGAGCCGGCTTTCAGACCTAAAGAAGGTACTCAAAGCCACAGATCTTATTATTATCGATGAAATTTCCATGGTGAGCACCGAGCTGATGGATATGATAGCCTACAGACTGAACCACTACGGCTATCTGGGAAAAGTACTGTTTGTAGGGGACTTTTTTCAGTTGCCGCCGGTGCAAAAACAGCAAAACAGACCTGATGTCTTTGGGGAAAAGCTCTATGCCTTCGAGAGTTTGGCCTGGGAACGTTTTGATCTGACGGTCATTGAACTCACCGAGATGAAACGTACCACGGATGCAGAGTTCACCCATATCCTCTCCAAGGTGCGCAAAGGCCAGTGTGACGAGGAAGTGATCGATTACATGACCAAACTGTGGAACACTGAAGGGATGGAGAAAGACCCGACCTATCTCTTTGGCCGGAACCTGGAAGTGGAACGGACCAACAGGGCAAAGATCAATGAACTCGATACAGAAGAGACCATACTCTTTGCAAACATAGAGATGTTCGGTTCGGTCCATGAAAAGAAACTGGCAAGTTGGAAAAATATGCTGCCTATCTCCGAACATTTGACCCTCAAAGAGGGGGTACCCATTCTTTTTACCGTGAACAAATGGGGAAAGTTCGTCAATGGTGAGAGAGGGATACTCAGAAAGATAGAAGAAGACCATCTTATCGTTGAGAAAGAGGATGAGTTCGTGCGTGTCGAAAGACATGATTTTGATCTGGTCGATATGCTGGTAAAAGATGACGGTACGGTCGAGACCATGTCCCTTGCCACACTTTCACAGTTCCCCTTGAAACTTGCCTATGCCGTGACCATACACAAAAGCCAGGGGATGAGTATAGACAATCTGGTCTGCAACGTAGACAACATCTTCGCACCCAGCCAGTTCTATGTGGCCGTATCTCGCGCGATCAACCCTAAACATTTAAAAATAGATTTTAACAGGGGAGATCTGACACAGTACCTTAAAAGGGTCATTAATGTGGATAGACGTGTGGTAGAGTATTACGAGAACCTTGTTACTTCGTAAGAATGTGTATAAAACCTGCAGGTTTAATATGTAAAAGTTTATCTGTGATCGTGACAATGTCACCATCCAGTTCTATGTGGTTATAGGTATCTTCCAGTTCGATCGTCATCTCTTCGACCTCTCCGTAAAAACTGCCGAATTTTTTGATGAACGATGCAGGTGTAAAGATAAAAAAACGGTTAGAGCTCATCAGCATGAAGGGTGTCATGATGAGGTGCAGCGGCAGTAGGAAAAGAAAAGCAAGCAGATATTTTCCCATGTTGTTTTTCAGCAGGCCAAAACGCAGTGTTTCAGAGAGAAAGATATGCTGCAGATCACCCATATTTCCTGCAGAGAAAAGAAAGACTTCTTCATTGAGTGTAAAGTAGGGGTGTTTTTGTGTTGTAAGGGGTTCATCGTTCGCCAGGGCATCAAGCTGTGTTTGGAGCTTTGGTACTTTGTGCAGTTTTGCAATGACATTAAATGAGCCTGTAGGATTGAGTATGAAACGCGCCGAGTATGTCATCGGATGAAGCTGCTTGATGACACGTCTGATCGTACCATCGCCTCCGGAAATCATGATATAGTCAAATACCTCTATATCAGACAAGGTATGCAGGGATGATACTTCTATAGATACAATATCGAGTTTGTCATGTTGCAGTGTTTTACCTATAGAGAGAATACGCATTATGCTCCTTAGTTATTCAGAGGGTTCAGATATAATTATATCTATGAAACTTGAAAATGAAGATGCACTTGACAACCTTATTATCTGTGAGCAATGTTTTACACTGCATGAAGCATTGCCTCTGAAAGACGGTACGAAGGCATGCTGTTCATCCTGCGGGGCGGTACTTTACAGATATGACAGTAAACTGATTGATCATGGGCTGGCATTGAGTATCACGGGCATTGTGTTTTTTATACTTGCCAATCTCTTTCCTTTGGTGCAGATAGAGATACTCGGACACGGACAGTTCATTACGGTCCCTAAAACGATCTATTCCCTGTTTGAATATGGGTTTTATTTTGTAGGGATCCTTTGTACCTTTCTCATTGTCATTTTTCCTTTTATGGTCTTTACTATTAATATGCTGCTTTTTACACTTTTAATGATGAAACGGGGTAAAAAGTTGACCAAAGAACTTCTTGTTCTGCTTGCACATATCAAGCCTTGGAGTATGACAGATATATTTCTGATCAGTATACTCGTCGCACTGGTAAAATTGATAGGGTATGCTCAGATCCATATGGGCATTGCATTCTGGGCACTCATGGTCTTTGTACTGATCGACCTCTATATCGTCAAACGTATGCATCTCTTTGATATATGGATGTTGAGAAAAAGAATCGTATTTAATGAGGATACCAAGTGATAGAGATAGACGAAGATAAACTCATAAGATGCCCGATATGCGGGGCTGTGAATATAGACAAGGGTAGAAAGAACAGGTGCCGTCGCTGTAATTCTGCTATTTATCACCATAAACGTTTCAGTACAGAAAGATCCTGGGCATTCCTTATCACGGCCATGATCGCCTATATACCTGCCAATATCTATCCTATGCTTATCACGAAACAGTTTGGAAGTGAGGAGGGCAGTACATTATTGGGCGGTGTGGTGATGTTATGGGAACATGGTTCCTACCCTATCGCTATGGTCATCTTTGTAGCATCCATCCTGATACCTGTGCTCAAGTTTCTTGTTTTGATTTATTTGCTGATTAGTGTAAAATACCCTATAGGGAAAGATAAGAAAGTCAATAAGCATAGATTGTATTATATGACAGAGATCATCGGTCCATGGTCCATGATCGATGTTTTTGTGGTAGCTATACTTGCAGCACTCATTCATCTTGTAAACATCGAGATCATTGCGGGAATGGCGGCGACTGCTTTTGCACTCTCCGTATTTTTTACACTTTTAGCAGCACATGCTTTTAATGAACGTTTAATTAAGGGATATCAATAAATGTCAACACAGCGACCTACCATACAAGAATCCAGTAAATTCAACCTTATCACCTCCATATGGATCGTGCCGTTTATCGCACTCATTATAGCGGGATGGTTGGCCTATCAGTATTTTTCCGAACTCGGACCTGAAATCGAAATTGTTTTTCCGGAAAATGCTGGACTGCATGCAGGACAGAGCCAGATCAAATACAGAAATGTACCTATAGGTACAGTAAAAAAGATCGTATTGCAAGAGGAGGGTGAAGGTGTGACGGTGATCGCAAGAATGGAAAAATCTGCCACACCGTACCTCAATAACCATGCCAAGTTCTGGATCGTCAAGCCTGTAGTGGGGATCTCGGGTGTCTCAGGTCTGGAGACATTGATATCCGGAACCTATATCGATATGTTCTCTGCCAAAGGCGGTGAACCTAAGAGATTTTTTCACGGATTGACACAGGCGTACAGGTATACAGAAGACGGTATGTACTTTCAGCTTAGTGCCCCTTCAAGCTACAATGTCAAAAAAGGCACACCTGTCTATTTCAAAAATATTAAGGCGGGCCAGGTAGAACATGTGAACATCTCTTTGGATGGGCAGGGTGTAGAGTTTGTAGTGTTTATCAACAAACTCTACGTACCCTATGTACACAGGAGTTCCAAGTTCTGGGTTACGAGCGCTGTTGAGATGAGTCTGGCCCATGGCAGGCTTGATATCAATGTAGCACCTGTGACCCATTTGGTACAAGGAGGTATAGAATTCTCTTCATCGGGAGAAAATACTTCTGAGAAGGTACCTGATAAATTCGTTTTTCTTCTTTACAAAAATGCCAGTATGGCAGAAGGACAGGTGATTGGGAAAGGCGGGGATTTTATCAATACCTTTGAGATCCTGACCGAGGACTCTATCGCCAAACTCAAAAAAGGTGCACTGGTACAGTATGAAGGGTATGAAGTAGGACGTGTAAAAGATATTGTGCTTTCCTATAATAAGGAGACACATAAGATACTCGGGCAGATCCTTGTGGACATAGACCTCTCTTCATTTGCCTCAAAGGATGATGATATTACAAGTTGCCAACAGAAATTCTTTCAGGCTTTGGAAGAGGGGTTAAGTGCGAAAATATCATCTAAAAATCCTTTTACGGGTACACTGTTTGTTGATCTGGTATTCAATACGAACACCACTGAAAGAAGTATAGCCAAGGGTGAGCATTATGTACGTCTACCTTCTATACCTAACGATACAAGAGGTATAGTAGAAGGGGTTGAAAAACTGGTAGCCTCTTTGAATAAAGTGGTCGATGAGAATGAAGAGCCTATAGGAAAAATAGTGGCAGACCTGCAAAAAACCGTAAATAATCTAAATGCAATGACAGAGGCAAAAACATTTCAAACGATGCCTGATGAGATGAATAAAGCGATGAAAGAGTTGACAACAACACTCCGTACAGCCAAAAAAGTACTCAAAGGGTACGACAGCAATTCTCTCTTAACGCATCAAGTTTCCCAAACACTCAAAGAGGTGACAGAAACATCTCAAGAGATGCAGGAGTTCCTCAGGCTGATGAACCGTAAACCAAATTCACTTATTTTTGGAGATAAATAATGACCAGGATCAAACTACTATTAACTGTATGTGCACTATTTATAGTAAGTGGCTGTGCTTTCAATAACTATTATGTCCTTTCAACAGCTTCACAACCCAAAGAGAGTTACCCATACAAGCCTCAAGTGATAGGGGTTGAGAAAGTCGAAGTGCCCAAGTATCTTTTTAAAAGAGAGATCGCTGTTGCCAAATCATCTAATCACGTCATATTTTTAGAGGGCTCAGCATGGGCGGAAGATATGGATGATGGATTGACACGCAGACTGATCTCTTTCTTGCAAAAAAAGTTCAAACAACCCGCTGTCTATGCATATCCATGGGGTACAGACGGTCAGCCGGAGATAAAAATAAACATGCAAGTATCACGTTTCATTGCCCAGAAAGGCACGGTCTATCTTGATGCAAGCTGGGAAGCAAGAGATATGCGAACAGACAAAAGAGTGCTTAAACTGTTCAGTACAACGGTGCCTGCCAGTGAAGATGCAAGCAGCATAGTCAATGCCATGGACAGTGCATTTGCACAACTGGAAGAAGATGTGGCCAGAGGAGTCAGGAAACTTTAGTATGTCTCTGTTGTCTTTCATAGATCTATAGGTTTAAGGCTTGAGTTCTATCAATGAAGAGAAAAAGAGATCAATATGATACATCTATATTGACACTGATTGTTTTAATGAAGGGTAGTCATGAAAACTAAGGCAGTTGCATTTCTTTTAAAGAACAAAGCAGTGATCACGATGAATATTCTGGGCTTTTATCTGTTTGCAAAAATGGCAGAAGATATGAGAGAAAAAGAGTTTATTCTTGTGATAGACCGATGGATAGAGACGTATGTTAATACGATACAGACCCCATTATGGACTACGTTTATGGTCACACTGACAAACTTCAACGGTGCAATGGGTATTTTCCTTTTTTCACTCTGCATGATGCTCTTTTTGATCTATAAGCGATGGTATAGGGATCTTTTGTTCTATTTCATTTCTGTATCAGGTGCAAATATAGCGTATATTTTTATCAAAATGATCGTGCAACGTACCAGGCCGAATTCAGAGATACTTTCGATAACCACTTACTCTTTCCCCTCGGGACATGCTACTATGGCAACAGCAATGGCACTGGCTGTCTATTTGATATTTGCTAAAAGAGTAGATGCTATAGGTTTAAAGTTCTTATTATTGATCAGTTGTATCGTTTGGCCAATTATCATTGCTTTTTCCAGAGTCTACCTGGATGCACATTGGTTCAGTGATGTGATCGCGGGCATAGGGCTGGGAGTGTTTTGGGTCACTTTGGTCGAATTGATAAATAGATTTAAAAATAGTGTGGATTAGGCTGTATTCTCAAAACAGTCAGTAGAGATATATAAGAGATTCAAAATCTAATTATAAATAAAATATGCTATACTTTTTTCATTGACCGACGGTCAGTCATATAAAGGAATATTATGGCAATTATCGTAAATAAGGAAGAAAAGCGTAGGAATATTGCGCTTTCATGTAGAGAATTACTCTTGGAACAGGGGATAAATTCGCTTACCATATCTCAGATAGCAAAAACTGCAGGTGTAGGAAAAGGAACGATTTATGAGTATTTTGAAAACAAGGAAGATATTGTTTTTGAAATCATTACAACCTTTATTGCCGATCATGAAAAAGAGTTATTGGCATTAGTGGATAGACCTATCACTACAAGAGAAAAACTGTTTCATTTTCTCTATTTTTTGTTTGAAAATGAGATAGCAGGAAAGCATCTTAATTTGTATCAGGAATTTCTTGCTATTTCACTCTCTAGTGAACCAGAGGCAATGCTGGTTTTCAGTGAAGAGTGTAGAAAGAAATTTACCATGATACTGGATCTGATTTTAGACGCAGGCAAAGCCTCAGGAGAAATTGAGCAGCATATGCCTATTTCTTCCAGTTCATTCACTTTATTTGCTACAGGTTTGGTCGTGGATTCCCGTTTGGAGTCATGTGACATCAAAAAAGAGATAGATCTGTTTTTGGACATGATCTTGCCATCTAAACAAGAAGGAAAGTAGATGAGAATATTTGTAGGATTATTTTTACCTTTATGTATATTTGCTCAAAGTTATGGTTTAAGAACGCTGGTGGAAAGTGCCAATAAAGAGAACGGATTAATTGAGGCAAAAGAGATACGGATCAAGGCCAAACAAGAAGAAGTAGAGGCAGCTAAAAGTGCATACTGGCCCACTGTGGATATCGGTGCAAGCCACAGTTATATCTCACCGAATAATATAGTGAACCCGGGGCAAACTTCTAGTGCATTTGCTACAGTAAACCTGGAGATATATGACGGCGGGAGAAAAAGTGCTCTGCTTGAGGCGAAACGATATGAACATGAAGCAGCGCTTTTTGAAAAACGTGCGTTTGAAAAAAGCATCACGCTTGAGATTGTGCGTCATTATTATGGATTGCAGAAACTCGGAGCAACACTGCAGGCTTTGGAAGAACGATCGACCGAACTGCAGGCACAGATCAAACGTATCAAAAAGTTCAAGAGTGCAGGCCTCTCTACACAAGAAGAGGTAGATAAACTGCAGGCGGAATTTGACAGCAATGACTATACCATGGCCAATACAAAGCTGGAACTTTTAAGAAGTGAAAGAAACCTGGAACTTCTTAGCGGGTTGTCCGAGATAGAGTTACAAAAGAACGTTTTCAAAGAGCCTGAAAATATACAGTTTGAACTCTTTGAGAACATCAAAATGCTTCAAGCCAATGCCAATGC
>JBFEWI010000143.1:0-4844 GCA_041546475.1 Sulfurovum sp. | reverse complement strand
TGCAAACACAAGACGGTTCATTTACGCGTCCTTTGAATGCAGGAGACCGATATATTAGCTATAAGGTGCTTTCAAAGAAAGGCAAGGTGAACATGTCTTTTGAAGCAGCCCAGGGTGCCGTTGCCGCAAAATGGAGACAACAGCAGCAAACCAAAGCGCTTAAAGACTATTTTGAAAAGATCAAAACAAACGCTGATATACAAATCATTAGATAACATTTTATTTATAAACGAAGGAAGAATATGGGACTAAAATCCGACAAATGGATACGTGAGAAATCACTCAACGAAGAAATGATAACCCCTTTTTGTGAAGGACTGGTAGGCGAGGGAGTCGTCAGTTACGGGCTAAGCTCATACGGCTATGACATTCGTGTTACGGATGAATTCAAGATCTTTACGAACATCAACGCCGAAGTGGTTGATCCAAAAGACTTTAATGAGAACAATGTAGTGGACTTCAAGGGTAATGTTTGTATCGTACCTCCTAACTCTTTTGCTCTTGCAAGAACGGTTGAGTACTTTAAAATGCCGAGTGACACTTTAGCGATCTGTCTGGGGAAAAGTACCTATGCACGTTGCGGTATCATCGTGAATGTAACACCGTTCGAACCTGGTTTTGAAGGGCATATTACGATCGAGATCTCCAATACGACACCGCTGCCTGCCAAGATCTATGCCAACGAAGGGATCGCACAGGTTCTCTTCTTGCAGGGAGATGAGCAGTGTGAAACGACCTATAGCGATAGAGCAGGTAAATACCAGAGCCAGACAGGTATCACACTTCCAAGAATCCTTAAAAACAATTCATTGTAACCCTCTAGATCCTAGGTAATGAATATCAAATTACCTAGGATCTACTTTTGACCTTTTCCAGCCACTTACATAACATATAGAGGGAAAAAAGATGTTGTTTGAACATCCCCTGTCTCCCCTTCTCCAGATACATTTCTAGTTCACTTTCATGAAAGAGATTCATTTTTGCTTGTATACGATGAATCACTTCCAGCTCTCCGCTCTCATGAAGCCATTCCATGTAAGGGTAGTTGAACCCTTTTTTCTTACGGTCGACGATCTCTTTGGGAAGATACTTCCTGGCGACGCTTTTTACCAGTGCTTTGGAGGGTTTCATCATACGAAGCTCCGGAGTACAGGAGAACGCTGTAGCGACCACTTCTTTGTCCAGAAATGGACTTCTCGCTTCTACACTGTGTGCCATACTCATACGGTCAAGTTTGCGTAAAAAAACATTGCCCAACATCACTTTGAGATCTACAAAACTATACCAATCTATAGGCGAGGTACGCCCGCTTTCTTCAAACGCTTCTCTGTAAGGTTCAAGTGCTTTTAAAGAGTGGTTATCTTTGACATTCATCCGTAAAAGTCTGTTTTGCTGAAGGTCGGTAAAGATTTCTGCTGTGGAGCGGAACAGTGTACTCTCTTCAAAGATACGTTTGTACCACTCCCACTCTTTATGCATCGAAAAATGCGATTTAAAATAGTGTTGCAGCCACCCTTTGAACTCCAGCCCCTTCGCCTGTTCAAGATCATAAAACTCTTTGTAGGTCCTGTACCCCATAAAGAGCTCATCGCTTCCATCCCCAGTCAACACCACTTTGAACCCCTCTTGATGGACTGCTTTCATCAGGTGGTAAAGCGGAAGCATCGCAGGATCTGCCAAAGGCTCGTCCAGAGAAGAGACCACCTCCTCGATGGTTTGTAAAAAATCTTCTTTGCTGAAAAGCACTTCATGATGGCTGGAGTCTATATGTTCTGCTACCACTCTGGCAAAAGGACGTTCATCATACTTCTCATACCCTTCATACCCTATGCTGAAGGTGTGTACTTTTTGTTTTAAAGATGCCATTGCAGAGATAAGGGAAGAGTCCACCCCTCCGGAAAGCAGACAGGCACACTTTACCTCTTTGGGCAAACGTAATGCCACAGACTCCAAAAGTACATGTTCCAACGCTTCTACCGCATGATCTTCCTGATCTATCTCGTCACCTCTTATGAGGGGCGTATAATACTTTCTCCTTATTGTCTTCTTCTCTTCTAAAGCAAAAGTTACCATCTCCCCTGCGTCCACCTGATGAATATGCCTGTCAAAGGTCTGGGGAGAAAGCGGTGTTTGAAAAGAGAGGTACTGTGTCAGCATCTCTCTGTTAAACGTAAACGGGATGAGAGAATAGATGGCTTTCATTTCACTGGCGAAGATCAATCGTTGGGCATCCAAACAGTAATAGATAGGTTTCTTTCCAAAAGGGTCACGGAATAGCTTGACATGCGTATCTTCGACGACAGCAATAGCGAACATCCCGCGAAGATGTGTGACAAAACCATCTCCCCATACCCTGTATGCTTCATGCAGGACATCTATTTCACTTGATTGCTGAAGCTGGAGTTCTACCGCCAATATTTCATAATTATAAATTTCACCGTTAAACAGTATCTGTATCCCGTTACGGTTCATGATTTGGGTGGGTGTTTTCGTTACATCGGTAACTGCAAGCCGATGGACACCAAGGAAAGAGTGGTCATTTGTTGACGTATAATGAGCATCTATCCCCCGATGGGCCAAGGTTTGAAAAGCTTCTTTGGCGGCTTCCTCCTCATAGGTTCCGATAATTCCAAATATTGCACACACCTATGAAAGTCCTTGTTACTACTTGTTTTCTTCATTATACTTGCTTAAAATAATACTCTTCTCTTGCTTTTACTCTCTTTTGTGTTACAATGCCAAAAATTGTTCACTATTTAAAGTAAGGAAATATGAAAAACCTAATTATCGTAGAATCACCTGCCAAAGCACGTACCATTACCAGTTTCTTGAATAAAGACTATAAAGTCATCGCCTCAAAAGGGCATATTCGCGACCTTCCAAAAAGTACTTTTGGTATTACGGTAGATGACGAAAACGGTGACCTTATCCCTAAATACTCCATTCCAAGAGATGCGAACCCCACGGTCAAAGAGTTAAAGAAACTTGCAAAAGAAGCAGAAACCGTGTTTATCGCAACGGATGAGGACCGCGAAGGTGAGGCAATCGGTTACCATATTGCCAAGGCGATAGGAAGAGAACCTACTGAACTCCCCCGTATTGTCTTTCACGAGATCACCAAAAATGCCATACAGCATGCGCTTGAAACCCCTCGTAAAGTAGATATGCACTCTGTGGATGCACAGCAGACAAGAAGACTGCTGGACCGTATTGTAGGGTACAAGCTTTCACCTCTGCTTGCCAGCAAGATCCAAAAGGGATTGAGTGCAGGTAGGGTACAGAGTTCAACGCTCAAACTGGTCGTAGACAGAGAACGAGAGATCAAAGCATTCGTACCTGAAGAGTACTGGACGATCGATGCACTGTTCGAAAAAGATATCGAAGCATCTATCTATGATTATAACGGCCTCAAGATAGAGAAGCTGACGGTCAAAACAGAAGCCGATGCCACAGAGATCGTGACTTCTGCCAAAAATGAATCATTTGTCGTCGCATCACTCGAAAAGAGCAAAAGAAAGACCAAGACCCCTCCACCGTTCATGACGTCAACCCTCCAGCAGACAGCCTCTACCCAACTGGGATTCTCCCCTAAAAAAACGATGATGGTCGCACAAAAGCTCTATGAAGGGGTGAAAACCGACAAGGGTACCATGGGTGTCATCACCTATATGAGAACCGACTCGCTCAATCTTGCAAAAGAGGCAGTAACTGCAGCGAGAGAACACATACAAAAGACGTATGGGGAGAAATATCTCCCGGCCAAAGCCAAGAACTATGCGACAAAATCCAAAGGGGCACAAGAGGCCCATGAGGCTATCCGCCCGACCATGATCGAGTTTGACGGTAAGACAGCGGCAGACTATCTCTCTGTCGATGAACTGAAACTCTATAGACTGATCTACAACCGTTTCTTGGCCTGTCAGATGACAGAAGCAGAGATGGAATCGCAGACACTCCTTTTTAAAGGGGATAAATGTACCTTCAAAGCAAGCGGGAGAAAACTGCTTTTTGACGGTTTCTATAGAGTTACGGGGTATACCGATAAAGACAAGCTTCTGCCAGAACTTAAAAAAGGTCAGGAAGTAAGCCTGGATGATATCAAACAGGCACAGCACTTTACAGAACCTCCTGCACGCTACAATGAAGCCAGTCTCATCAAGAAGCTGGAGTCCCTTGGTATCGGTCGTCCGAGTACCTATGCACCTACGGTCACTACACTTCAAACACGTAAGTACATTGAAGTAGAGAAGAAACGGATCCATCCTACAGAGGTTGCCTTTACCGTCACAGAGATGCTTGAAAAACACTTCCCTGAGATCGTAGACAGCGGATTTACTTCGAACATGGAAGAGACACTCGATGAGATCGCAGAAGGGAACACGGACTGGCAAACAGTTCTCAAGGCCTTCTACACCCCATTTCTGCATAAAGTAGAAGAGGGTAAGAAAAAGATCAAGAGTCTCAAGGTAGCCGTTCCTACAGGTGAGAAGTGTCCTAAATGTGACTCCGAACTGCTTCTGCGTAAAGGGCGGTATGGCGAATTCATCGCATGCAGCAACTTTCCTAAATGCAAATACACCAAAAATCCGGACGGTACAGAAGTTGAAGGACCGGAAGAGACGGATGAAAAGTGTGAGAAATGCGGTTCGATGATGGTCATCAAAAACTCTAAAAGAGGGAAATTCCTTGCCTGCTCTGCCTACCCGAAATGTAAAAATGCAAAGTCCCTTGAACCTGCAAAAGAACTGAGTGTTCCCTGTCCGGAATGCGGCGGAAAACTTCAGGAGAGAGAAGGGAAAAGAGGGAAATTCTTTGGTTGTGTGAACTATCCGAAATGTAAATTC
>JBFEWI010000067.1:0-8266 GCA_041546475.1 Sulfurovum sp. | reverse complement strand
TTTGATTTCGTTAGTGTTAATAGTGAATATTGCGTTTATTTCTTTTGCACTGATAATGTGTTCATAGGAGAAGAACGCAAAACCTTATAAAATATATAACTTTATGAGGTTTCAAGCAGTGAATATTTTCATGTTTATTTTAGGATACAATTTATATTTTATATATTGAATAATTAAAAGGAGTATGAAAAGTGATATGGTGTAAAACCCAGTATCAAAAATTATGTTATTAATATGGAATAATACAATTAATAAACTCCCAATAGCACTTTCCTTATAGAGCCAGTTTTTATTTTCAGAAATATTTTCTATATTTTTATAATCATACAAAAACAAAAAGGTTATCAATACTGCAAAAAAAGGCAATTCATAGATAAGAAATAAGATAGGTATAAAAAATGGATTTTCAGTATGGAATATCCAATTTTCCAATACCAATACTGGGTATATAGCAAATAAAAATATCGTATTAGTAAACAAAATTAATTTAAGTTTTTTCATATCTTCTACTATTTGTCGAATAGATTAACAGAATATTTCATCCTGTCATTACGGCATTTCATATTTAAGAGTATATCTAAAATGTTTTCTTATTAAAACCTTATAAAATATATAACTTTATGAGGATTTCTTACCCATTACATTCTATGTTAGATTATAAGGTTTTAAAATTTGTTATAATTGTTTCAGAAATAAAAGAGGGGAAAAGGTAAATGGGTTTACTTGTGGGAGTAGTTTTACTTGGTTTTATTGGTATATTCTTATCTCTTTTTTTAAATGGAATAGTATTTAGAGTTATTTTTTTCATTTTATTCATTTTTTTTACCCTTGGTTTACTTGAACACCTTATGCTTATATGGGATATTACTTATGAAGAATATTGGGAAATATCTGATAATTCATTAAGAGGTGCAGGTATTCTGTTTGCTGGGTATTTTGTCATCTCAGGATCTATTTATTTTACGTATATATTGAATAAGTTTTTAAAGCTGTTTCACTTTTCGACAATAGATAAGTTTATTTTAGGACTTCTTATATTATCGAACTTGCTATTGCCAGCACTACTTTATATTGCACAATCAAACATTCCTATAGAATAGACATAAATAAGAACCAAATATCCTATTTTCAAAACCTTATAAAATATATAATTTTATAAGGTTTTCATTTCAGTAAATCATGTCAGTTTTACCGATTTTCCCTAAGGCTCACCAAATCCTTGGAATTAGTCGGTAAACTGTTTGTTTAGCATACTCTGAATATCCTTCTAGTTCAGTGTGTAATGTACGATCTTCGAGGTAAGTTCGAACAATCAACAACATCGTCAAGAGTAATGAAAGTATTAATGTAAACCGAGACCCAAGTGCTAAGGGAACGGCGAACAGTAAAATGATAGTTACAGTATACATAGGATGACGTACATACGCGTAAGGTCCGGTATTGATCACTTTATGACCACGACCCTTGTCAATTTTTACTACCTGTGATAGATAAGTGTTCTCATGCATTATCCAGATCAGAACTACAAAACAGGGTAGATGTACAAACATTGCAGTCATTCTTATCCATAACGGTAAAGGCTCACTCCACTCATAACGCATAACATCAAAGCCAGGAAGTAGATAAAGGCCAATACCTGCAATAAAAAAAAGAAGCATTAAGACTTTGTCCCAAACCTTTTGATCCTTATGAAGAGGTACGAGCTTCAAACGCTCTATAAGTAACGCAGGGTCATCGCGTAATAAGTAAGTCGTTGTGACAACTCCATAGATAGTCCAGAGTCCAATCAATACCCAGGCTTCCCACCATATAAAGGTACCAGCTGGCCACATTAATCCAATGGCAAATAAAATCATCCGGACATCAAAACGCAACCAGATCATGATAGGATTTTGTTTATCTGTCATTCTACAACTCGACTGAGTCACCCATTTTGAGTATTACACACTCAATACCCATTCTTTCAACCTCATTTTTAAACATCTTATCGTCAGCAAGATTATATCTCTTAGTAAAAAATGCAGGGCAATTATAATGACAGGGTATGACTAATTTGGGTTTTATGATACGTATCGCCTGTAAAGCCTCTTGCTCATCCATGGTATTGTGTATCATTTTCCCTCCGATAGGAATCATCAATACATCTGGCTTATGAATCTTTTGCCACTCTTTTTCGAGCAAAAGCGTATCCCCCAGATTCACGATCTTTTTCCCATCAAGTATAATTTCAAAACCCATAGAACCCCAACCGATTCTTTCTTTTGGACCGGGATGCAGGGTTTTTGAAAAAGGACCAAACTTCAATGAGAGTGAACCATGTGCAGTCTTGATCCCTGTGATAGACATGTCATCAAGTTCAATGGTTTCATCGACTCTAAGGGTATGAAAATGATGAATTTCTGTTGTAAAAGCCAGACCTTTATCACGTGGACCAAGCATTAAATTTTTTCCATTTATGTTTCGTATCATAGTTTTATTACAGATAATAGGCGCATTAGAAGCCTCTGCTACTCTATCTGTATGCCAATGATGATCAGGATCACCATGGGTGACGAAAATGTGTGTGATACTTTCCCATTCGGATTTAGGTATTAAGGTTGTGAATCTGAAAAAATAAAAGAACAATCCACCTGGATCGATAGCTATTTTTTTATGGCCAGATTCTATGACAAAAGCATTATAGAGAAAGTGAGTGATCTTCATTTTTTTCTTTCTTTTAAGGCTTCTTTTTCCATCTCTTTTTGAATCATCTTTTCTGTAACAGCGGATTTTTTAGGAAATACAAATACTCCCAAAGCATGAAACAATACGCCAATGCCCCAGCCTATAAGCGGCCACTTGAACCACAAGTGTTCTGCAGAGGTATTTAGGTTGATAATGATAAGTAAAAAAGATACAGCTATGTAAACTGTTAGATGAATGTAAAATCCAAAATTTGCTTCTACTCTTTTTTTAGCTCTTTGGTAAGCTTCCCGACTTTCCATAGTGTCTCCTTTATTCTATTTGTGACTACTTAATCAGAGTATTTTTCATCATACGTATTGTTGCCCCGGAAAAAATAAATGCTAAAATATAACCTATGATCCGGATCGGAAAAAGGCGGATATGTGCTTTACAATAGCCTTCAAAGATCGCCTCCTGAAAATCTGCTCTGAGTGTTGCGTTTTTCCAAGGTAGAAGTATCGGCTGAAGTATGCCTAACATCATCCCGGTATCTGCCGGATCGTCCAGTCCAATGTGCCAATGCATGCTTAATTCTTTGATCTGTAAAGTGTGTAAAAGATCCATAATGAGTCTCATAAGTCTCTTGATAAATCTTTTACTTTCTACCCATGACGGTAGACGCGGCTTTTTTTCTCTTTTTTGCTTCTTTGGCGATGTGCTTTTTCCTATTTTCTGATCCTGCTTGGTCATATCGATAGTCAGAAGACCAAACAATATACAGAGTTCTGCCCTGTACACCAATGTTTCATCTTTTTTCAAATAGAAAAGCAGATCAACGGGAATAGCAAGGAGAGCCAGACAAAAGAGCAAAAACCCGAGCAAAAGGGCTATGATCTCCATCATTTTACCGATCCTTATTTTTTTATGCTATTTACTCTTTTCTTTTTTCTCCTGCATTGCTTTTCCAAGAGTTTCGCCCAAATGTTCAAATGCTGAAGCCATACCGCTTTTGATAGGCTCAACCCTGACATCACCATCTTTGTTGATGATCACAAGGGCAACCGGCTTGATACCACCACCACCACCTGTGCCGGCTCCAATCCCTTCATCATCACCTTTTTTGCACTTTCCGGTACCACCTCCGGCACCAAAACCAAACCCGATACTGATCAGCGGAATCAGTGTATTCCCTTCTATGACGATCGGCTCGCCTACGACTGTTTTAGTATCCAGTACTCTTTCCAGTTCCTCCAACGAAGTTTTCAATACATCTTTCACATGTTCCATAATGATATCCTTTATGTTGTATCATGTACTTTGTCTGATATGATTCCAGACTCCTTTGTTGTGCCATGGACCTTTACAAAGTATAGTGAATATCATTTAACAAATAATAAACAGGTAATCACTGAAATAGTTACTTCCCGGAAGAAGTTTGACACTTGATATCTATTGTTCTCACTGTAAACCTTTCATAAAACTTATGCTATCATTTACAAAACTGTAAACAGGGAAGAATATGGAAAAGTTGATGAAGCCTGCTGAGTATGCACAGGAACTGGGTATCTCAAGACAGGCAGTCTATGCAAAGATCAAACGGGGGATATTGACAGCAAAAAACGTAGAAGGTAAACTTTATATTGTCGTTGACAATGAGAATACGGAAGAGACAACCCCCCGTGAAAAAGAGACAACTGTCATCACTAATAAGCCCATATCGACCCAAACCAACACTTCTGTACCTCCTCCTGCAGAGATAAAAGACTATAAAACACTGCTTAGGGCGAAGGATGAAACGATCTCCGTACTCAAAGGAACTGTCAAGGACCTCAAAAAATCCAATAAACAGATCTCCGCAACACTCAAAGGAGAGATAGACCTGCTCAAAGAGGCATTTTATGAGATGCGTACACTCTATGTCCATCAGTTGGAGCAGAAAAAATCGCTAGAAGCGATAGAGGTGATCTCCGAAGAGGAGAGTATGGATGCTGAAGAAGAGCGTTGGGTAGGACTCAAAAAATTCTTCAAAAAACACAAGATCACGAAAGAGAAAGAACAGGCCAAGATCACAAAACGTTTGAAAAAAGCCTATAGATCAGGAGATGAACGAATTATGGAAGTGGGTGACAAACTCAAACTCAATACCAACAAAAGCTATAAGGATATCTTGAAATAATGCAGCTTCTTAAAAAATTTTCAGAAGAGTATAGTCTCTTTGCAGCCATCATCGCTTATTTTGTCATCACTCATTTTGAACATACGCTGGTAGCCTCCACAGTTGGCAATCTTATAGGTTTTGCTGTGTTGTTCGTCGTCATTATCTATGCAGCCATGTCCGTGGCACACCATGCCGAGATGCTGGCAGAAAAATTCGGGGAGCCTTACGGTACACTGATCCTGACCATCTCTGCGGTGGTGGTGGAGATCGTCATCATTGCCATTATGATGGTACATGAGCATAACCCTGTGCTGGCGCGTGATACTATCTATGCCGCCATTATGTTGGATATCAATGCCTTGCTGGGACTCGCAGCGATCATAGGAGGGATCAAGTACGGAGAACAGCCCTACAACATAGACTCCTCAAACTCCTACCTCTCCATGCTTCTTGTTGCAATAGGTATCGCCATGGTGGTACCACACTTTATGGATGCTGCGCATATCGATAATTTCATGATGTTTAATGTGGTGATGTTCATCCTGCTCTATATCACCTTTACACGTATACAGGTAGCATCGCACAGATACTTTTTTGAATATGAACACGAAGAAGAGGAAATATGCGACGAGCAGGGGCACTGTACCCCCAACCCGCATAAGATCAACGGATGGTACCATAGTGTGAATCTGGTTGTGTCTATCATCATGATCGGGGTGCTTTCTGAAATTTTGGCCATATTTATGGGGAATACGATGAAAACGTTTGGACTGCCTCTCTCCATAGCGGCAGTGGGTGTAGCCCTTATCTCTGCTGCTCCGGAGCTTATCACTGCGGTGCGTGCGGCACTGGATAACCGTATGCAGACCGTTGTCAATATCGCTTTGGGGGCTTCTTTGGCCACCATACTTTTAACGGTGCCCGCTGTGATCATTGTGACACGTTACATGGGTATGGAGCTTAACCTTGCCATCACACCTGTACAAGGCGTGATGCTGGGGTTGACCCTGCTTGTCAGTATTGTCAATTTCAATGATGGTGAAACCAACATGCTGGAAGGGTTCCTGCATGTGATCCTGTTTGTGGTATTTGTCTATCTACTGTTTATCTGAAGCTAAAAAATAGTGGGACTAGACAAAGAGTCCCACCAGTTTACTTACGGCTTCATCATCCGTGAATATCTTGACAGAGCGAATGTCATAGTGGACAAAATGCTCGGCCAGTCTCTCATCATTCTCTTTGAGTTTTGCAAGATACTTTTCTATACTTCTTTGACCAAAATAGGTATCCATCCTCTTTCCGTCCTGCGGATGAGAGAGTGTGACCTCTCCGAGTCTTTTAGGCATTTCCTCCTCTCGGTCCCTGATGATCACTGCAATGACCTCGTGTTTTTGAGAGAGCAAAGAGAGGTCCATCTCTTCCAGAAAGTCACTCAGAATGAACAGCAGTGATGGCTTGTGCAGCCTTTTGAAAAGGTCTTGAACGGCAGCACTATGGTCCAGGGCGGTATTGAGCACAGAAGCACTGTAGAGCGTTTGTGAGAACTGTTCTATATGATAGAGTTGTTTGGTCGGCGGGGTCGTATGAGTCTGTTCCTGTGTATAGTGTATCCCTGTAAAGAGGTCATTGTTCTGTTGTGCCGCATAGCCTAGTATGGTGGCCACTTCAGTAAGCTTCTCCTGTTTAGCATTTCCCGGTCCAAAATAGAGGCTGGCATCCATGAAGGCAGCGACTACGACGGAGAGTTCACGGTTGGCATGCAGCTCTTTGATATAAGGATATCCCAGTTTTGCCGAAATGGTCCAGTTTATCTTGCGGATATCATCACCCGTCTGGTATTCTCTGAGTTCCGAGAAGTCATACCCCTCTCCATGGAGTTTGGAGAGATTGTGTCCGCTAAGCAGCGTGTATACCTGGTGTCTGGCTTTGAGTTGCAGGGCTTTAAGGGCTGTATTCATCAGGGTATCGGCAGTGTCTCAATGATCGCAGTGATGATCTCGTCTGTATGGATGCCTTTGGCTCTGGCCTCATAGGAGAGGACGATACGGTGACGGAGTACATTGTGTATCACATACCCAATG
Organism: Sulfurovum sp.; assembly: GCA_041546475.1. Taxonomy (GTDB): domain Bacteria; phylum Campylobacterota; class Campylobacteria; order Campylobacterales; family Sulfurovaceae; genus Sulfurovum. The sequence continues at coordinate 1,363 of JBFEWI010000067.1, read as the reverse complement.
TCTGCAGGAGATACAAAGTCATTCCCCCGTAGAAAGGCTTTGGCTTTGGCTGCCTTGTAAAGATCTATAGACGCCCTTGGGCTTGCACCGAACATAATATTCTCAGCGATATCCTCTAAGCCGAATTTGAGAGGGTCTCTGGTTGCAGCGATGATCTGTACCATATAGCGTTCAAGTTCTGTATCAACGTGGATCTTGCCGATCTCTTCTTGAAGTGCAAAGAGGTCTTCTATGCTCAACACGGTCTGCACTTCTCCAAAACTTTTACTTGCGGCTTTTCGCATGATCTCCAGCTCTTGGGCTTCACTGTTGTGCTGTACCACGATCTTCATCATAAAGCGGTCCAGTTGCGCTTCAGGCAGTGCATAGACCCCTTCTTGTTCTATGGGGTTCTGTGTTGCCATAACCAGAAACGGCCGTTCCAGTTTAAAGGTCTCTTCGGCAATGGTGACCTGTCTCTCCTGCATCACTTCAAGCAGGGCTGATTGTACTTTGGCAGGGGCACGGTTGATCTCGTCTGCTAAGAGGAGGTGTGTAAAAAGCGGCCCTTTTTTGATACTGAAACTATGGTCTTGCGGATTATAGATCTGTGCACCGATAATGTCCGAGGGTAAAAGGTCAGGCGTGAATTGGATACGTTTAGACTCTAACCCCAGGGCACGGGAGAGTGCATTGATGGTGGTGGTCTTAGCAAGTCCCGGTACACCTTCTACCAGTATATGGCCATCACAAAGTAATCCTATGAGCAAACCTTCTACCATGGATTCCTGGCCTATTACAGCTTTGCTTATCTCATTTTTGAGTCTGTTTATCTGTTCATTCATATTATTTTCTCCAGAGCGTCCTGTTTCACTTTATTAAAGTTGATTTTACCATTTCCATATAAAGAATCTTCCAGTTTCTCTATACTGGAAGCAAAATCACTATTATCTGCTGCAATCAGTACCTGAAGTAACGCTTTTTCATCCTTACAGTTCCGTATCTTCTGTACCAGAGGATGGTGTTCTCTTTCTCTCTTTTTTTGCGTCCATCTCCAGCTAAGCGAGGTCATATACCCTGCAAAAAATGCGAGGGTGTAACCCAAAAGTGTGCTTACCCAGGACCAGTCTTCTTTTGCCACTTCTGGAGCATCTACCGTATCGACCAAATGACGGGTATCGACTTGCTCAATGTCAAACTGCTGCGAAGGGATATCCAGTGTATAACTTTTTTCGTTTTTGGGATCAAAGGCTTTGAGCACGACCGGCGGGAGTGTAAAGCTTTGACTGTGAGAAAGTGCCATCGGGTAGGTGACAGTACTGTGTGTTCCCTCTCTGGTCGCTATTGACTTGACAATAGGTTTTTCTGTAAAGCGTGTAAAGTT
>JBFEWI010000284.1:0-1643 GCA_041546475.1 Sulfurovum sp. | reverse complement strand
TGCCTTCAATTAAAGGGGGTGGTTCATTTGGTTTCCCCACAATTTAGCGAACCACCGTATACGAGACCCGTACGTACGGTGGTGTGAGAGGCGCACCGTGGGCTTATAGCCCACGGCCGTCTACTCGATTGTGCTTAGTTTTTATTTGTAATAGAGGTTATAATATAAGTGATGTATTTCGACATATTTATAGTCATCTGTTGGCAAAGTGTGCTTAGAAATAAAATGAGAATCATCTAATTTCTTAAATCCCGATTGATACGTTATATGAGAAGTGATAAGGTAGCATCCCGCAAAGTGTGTAAGTGGTAGAAAAAGTTATTCTGGGATTTTCTGGCCCCCTGTTAGGCCAGAGAAAATTACGGAAATAACTTTTTCGGGGTACCTTCACACACTTAATGCTATGAAAAAAGAAGATGCTTTCATTGAGGAATTCCTCAAGCAGTTCAAGAACGGAGAAGAGCTCTATGCTTTTCTCGGCCAACTTCAAAAACGGGGCGTAGAAGCCATCCTCGAAGGAGAGATGGACAATCATCTGGGCTATGAAAAACACGGGGAATCCCAGGGAGAAAACACCCGCAACGGCCACAGCAGGAAGAAACTCCGAAACCAATATGGAGAGACCGAAATCCAAGTTCCCAGAGACCGGAAAAGCTCTTTTGAGCCGATGTTGGTCCCCAAGCGGAAAAACATTGCAGATGGGGTAGAAAACATCATCATCTCTTTCTATGCCAAAGGAATGAGTGTCAGCGACATCGAAGAGCAGATCAAAGACCTGTACAACTTCGATATCTCCACCTCTGCCATCTCCCGGATCACCGAGCGGGTAGCCCAGGATGTGACCATCTGGCAAAACAGGCCATTGGAATCGGTTTACTGTATTGTTTGGATGGACGGGATCGTCTTCAAAGTCCGGGAAAACTCCAAAGTCATCGACAAGACCATCTACCTGGCCGTAGGCCTCCGAACGGACGGGAAGAAAGAAGTCCTGGGACTCTGGCTGGGCAAAAACGAATCCTCCTCCTTCTGGCTAAGCGTACTGACCGACCTAAAAGCCAGAGGATTAGAGGATATTCTGGTCACGGCTACGGACAATCTCAAAGGCTTCACTGAGGCCATCCGAAGCGTGTTTCCCGAGTCCACCAAACAGATCTGCATCGTCCACCAGATCCGAAATGCCTGCCGTTTTGTAGTCTGGAAAGACCGCAAAGCATTCACTGCCGACATGAAAGAAATCTACACTGCCCCCAACCGGGATGCCGCACAGCTTGCTCTGGATCAGCTGGAAGGCAAATGGGGACAGAAATACGGCTATGCCATCAAAAGCTGGAGGGACAACTGGGAAGAACTGACCGCCTTTCTGGACTTCCCGTTGGAGATCAGAAAGATCATCTACACGACCAACATCATCGAAAACCTGAATGGAAAAATCCGAAAATACACCAAAAACAAGCTTTCCTACCCGACTGATGAAGCGGTCCTCAAGTCCGTTTTTCTGGCAGTAATGGAGGCAACAAAAAAATGGACCATGCCCATTCGAGACTGGGGCATGATCCTAAACCAATTTATGATTATGTTTGAAAACCGTCTAAAACTCTAACTAACCCTAAAATCTATTTACACACTTTTCGGGATAGTGTCAG
>JBFEWI010000221.1:0-2475 GCA_041546475.1 Sulfurovum sp. | reverse complement strand
CACACAAGCTCCAAATCATGAAGCTGGTGGTCGCAGGGTTCAGCATACTGTCCGATATCGTCTATCTCTTAACATTCCAACAGGTCGCTATTCTCCATAAATGGACCCGGTTTCATCACTCGTCGGGTAGTGAAAGGAAGCGCATGGAGCGGTGCGTGAAATAGTTTTTTGAGGTGGCTGGAAATGAAGGTGAATTCCAGAACAGGTTGGACTGTCTAAGAGAGTGTTATCATATCTATTGTGACTTTTTTCAGTTCTGTCCACCAGGTTTTATGAGACTATAGTGCGTGAATTCTATCCTGAGATACTAACGTGGTGCTGAGTGGGTATATCCGGATTAATATCCACGGGATAAAAACTTTCATGCTTCAATAGAATCAGTCTAAACAAAGTATTTAATTTAACCGGAGTCATAACAAAAATTATATTTTTCTTTTATTGCTTGGTTCTTCGTAGATTTCTGTGAAAGTACAGTACAATCCAGCTCATCAGCAATTGTATGTTCTGAGGAAAAATATGGACATAGAGGACCACTACGGGCAACTTCTTGGTATCCATTCACCATGGACAATCAGCGATGTAGCGCTGCATCTTGAAGAGAGCCGCGTCGATATAGTAATTGAATATACCGATGACAGTGGCCCCTGCCCCGAGTGCGGAGCGCAGAGTCCAAAGCATGATGAACGCGAAGAGCGTATTTGGCGCCACCTCGATACCATGCAGTTTGCCACCTATCTTCATTGCCGAGTTCCCCGTGTGCGCTGTAAGGAGCATGGGGCGAAAACGCTCAAGACGCCATGGGCGGGTAAGAACAGCCGCTTCACACTGATGTTCGAGGCGTTCGCCATCCGGGTTCTCCAGGCTGCGCGCAGCGTCGAGGAGGCACGCAAGCTGCTCAGCCTGAACTGGCACCAGGTCAATGCCATCAAAGCCCGTGCCGTAGAGCGAGGGCTGGCCCGGCGAAAGGAGGAGCCGGTGCGCTATGTCGGCATCGATGAGAAGCAGTTTCGCTCAGGTCACCGTTATGTCAGCAGTCTGGTCGACCTGGAGGGTGGACGCGTGCTTGATGTGGAGCAGGAGCGCACCGAGGCTGCCGCCAAGCGCCTGATAGAGAAGGGCTTGAGCACCGCCCAGCGCGAACAGGTCGAAGCGGCCGCTGTGGACATGTGGCCTGCCTTTGCCAATGCCATCAACTGCACGCTGCCGGGGGCTGCCATCGTCCATGACCGCTTCCATGTAAGCCAGCATCTTAATAAGGCGGTAGATCAGGTTAGGCGCGATGAGAACCGCCTGCTTGGCAAAGTGGGCGATGCGCGCCTGAAGGGCACCAAATACATGTGGTTGGCCAACGAAGAAAATCAGCATGAACGCTTTGCTGAGACCTTTGCCAACCTCAAGAACAGCGACCTCAAGGTCTCTCGGGCATGGGCTATCAAAGAACTGTACCGGGACTTCTGGACCTATGCCAGCAAGGGCTGGGCGAAGCGGTTCTTCGATAAGTGGTACAGCTGGGCGATCCGCTCTCGTCTCAAGCCCATCAAGGAAAAAGCCAAAATGCTCAAGAGCCACCTGGATAATTTGCTGACCTACTTCAAGCACCCGATCAGCAATGCCGTGGCCGAGGGGCTGAACTCAAAAATTCAAACTGTAAAAGCAAATGCGCGGGGATTCCGATCCTTTGATGGCTTCCGCTATAGCATCCTTTTTTACTGCGGCGGACTGGATATGGAGCCGTAGGTATTACAGAAAGCTACGAAGAACCAATAAAAAGGAATAGTAGGGTACGCAATAAGGCAATAGTCCAGAATTTTAAAAGCTCCTGTTTGTCCTCAATTTTTAAATTCGCACATTGCGCCGTTATGTTTAGGAATGATTATGAATGATGAAATATATGATCCACCTAAAAGTGATATCAATATCAAAGGCGATCCTTCGTTATTAACAAAAGCTTGGAACGGTGAAATCGAACTTTGGAAAGCATTCTGGTTGGTGCACATTGTAGGCTTCATTCTCTCTTTAGTTTTTGGAATGCTATCTCAAATGATGGCATTGTCTCTCGTTGAGGCTAGGCTACCTCATTTTGTCACGCTTATTTCATTTGCAATTATTTTCCCCTTAACTCTTGTATCCTTGTGGAGGTCTTCTCCTAATCCAAAAGTGTCGATCAAAGGAGCTCTAGCCAAGTTGTGGGTGTGTTTGGCAGTGGTTTACTATTTTTCTTTGTTTTTTAGAGTGCTTTCTGGGCCACAATAAGAAAAACTAAAGGGCTCAGTACAGGTCAGTACCCTTTGTTAACAGAATAATAAGATGAATTTAAGGGTGCAGAGCGGTCAGAGCCCTTTAAGTTGACAACGTTTATTGTGAGTTGTGAGTAGCTACCGACAAGGGCATGAGGTAGTGGTAGTGGTGATGTGATCGCCCATGATGTAAGTAAATTAATCAATCTATGGCCAAGCAAGGGTTAGGGGGTCATGT
>JBFEWI010000035.1:0-11180 GCA_041546475.1 Sulfurovum sp. | reverse complement strand
TGTTCTATTAAAGGAGGTGTAATATTGAACGTCGCTTTTAGGCCTTTGTACTGACTTAAGAGCCATGGCATCTCATAATAGTCTTTTATCGCATGCAGAAATACCCAAGGCATACTCATAATGCCATCACTGCCTCTGTAATCGGGTTGGTGCATATGCCAGAAAAAACAGAGATTCAGTGACGGTTTCATAGTTATTCCTTAGACCACTGTTCTATTTTAGCAGCGTATTCAGACAGGATCGCTTGACCTTTCTCCTCATTTTCAGACTGGATATACAGGTTAAGGTGATCCCTGTACTGATCGGGGATCATGAGGATCCAGTCATGGGTATCCAACCATATCTTGACACCATCAAGTGTGGATGACTCTTTCCCTTTGGCATCTGCAAGGAACATACGCATCATCTTTCCTTTCAGTGCCTGTTTACACTCGACCTTTGTAGCTTTATAATAAAAACTCGGTAGAGCGGCGATCATATCTGAAAGCTTGACCTTATGATGCAGCATCATTTCAAGGATCTTCAAACTCGCGAACATAGAATCCCGGTGTGTTGCAAATTCGGTAAAAGCGAAATTACCTTCACCCGTAGCCACAAGGTCGTACTTTTTCAGTTTCTCTGCCTTGAAGTTTGCATACTGGCCCCGTTCGATTTCAAGGTTTTCAAAATGGACGAGATCTGCTGCCCAGGTCGGCAGGAAAACACGTTTTTTAATTCCTGCTTCCTTCGCTTCCATATTTAAAAGTAAAAGAACCACATTTAAAGCATTTTGTTTACCGAGAACAACACCGTTATCACTTACAATATCCAAACGCTGGCCATAAGGGTGAAGAATAAATCCAGCATTCAGTTTTAGTGCATTAATGACATCATGCATATCTTCCTTTGTTTGCTTGAGTAAAGCATTGATATTGGCAAGACGATGTTCATCCCTATGTGCATTAAATATAATATTCTCTACGCCAAGATCATTTAAAATATCCGGGAAAACATCTGAAGCCATTCCATGCATCATATCAACTGCTATACGACATTCCAAACATTTAAATATATGTGGGTTGATCAATTCTATCATTCCCTCTTTATACACTCTATACTCTTTTTCATGACTGGACTCACGGATCTCACCGATCAGCGAATAGTCTACACGTCGGAACGTTTCTTTGAAAAACGCTTTTTCTATTTTTTTAGACATTTCATTATTGATTCGCAGTGCTTCGCAGTCAAAAAATGTCATTACCGTACTGGTGGGATCATCCGACTTTTGACGGAAATGGACACCTGCAATGAACTGATCATGTGAAGATAGATTACAACGTAAAACAGCAGAAGGGATATCACGGTAGTCGATCACGTTTATACCTGCGGAAAGAAGTCCTCCCAGAAAAGCACGTTTGAGCATACGTGAACTTTTATGATAATCTCTGGATACAACTACACATGATCCCACAGGCAGTTGTGCCCCAAAGGCTTCTGCAAGTTTCGTTGCCATTTCACAAGAGAGTTCAACATTGGACTTTCCAAACACCGTCCCGTTGACAAAAATAGAATTCTTGTATTTATTTCCCAGGATCAGACTATGGTTAACGATAGAAGCATCTTCGATCTTCTTGTCCGGCCAGATGGTCACATCCTTTTCAACCCTGGTCAACTGACCGATCTCACATCCTTCTGCCAGGATCATCCCCGCATTGGCTGTGACATTATTACCGATCACATTATCGTTACAGACCACACAGCCATCAAGCTTGGTTTTAGCCTGTATCTCCACATCATTCCAGATCACACTGTTTCTGATCTTACACTCTTTGCCTATAGTGACATTGTCACCGATCACCACATTATTGAGCTTCACACCCTTCTTCAGCGTAACATTCCTACCCAATACCACCGTACCGACAAACTCAACACTTTTATCAAAACTGTATATCTCATCACTGTAAAGCAGACCATCGGGAAAATATGTTTTTTCTCCATCGATCTCGAATTTGACCTTCCCTGTCAAAATATCATCATAGACATCCCGGTAACTTTCCGGATTTCCGACATCACGCCAGTACCCTTCAGCATATCCGGCCATCAGATCGATCCCTTTCCTCATCAGTTTAGGGAAAAGATCCTTGCTGAAATCATAATTCTCATTTTTAGGAATATACTCCAATATCTCAGGCTCTATGATATAGATACCCGTATTGATTGTGTCACTGAAAACTTCTCCCCAGCTCGGTTTTTCCAGGAATTTTTCTATCTTCCCCTCTTCATTGGCGATCACCACACCAAACTCCAAAGGATTATCGACCGATGTCAATGTAATGGTCAGTTTGGACTCTTTCTCTGCATGATAGTCAAAGATCTTCTGGAAATCAAAATCTGTTACAAGGTCTCCACTGATAATGATAAAGTTATCATCTCCTATGTATTCTTCCGCCAGTTTTACAGCGCCTGCCGTACCATAATCATCATCGGGTACCACGTAGGTGATTTTGATACCAAATTCACTTCCGTCTCCAAAATGTTCTTGGATGATCTCTGGCTTGAAATAGAGCAAAACGATAAACTCTGTAATACCTAGGTCCTTCAACGTCATCATTGTGTGTTCCATCATCGGTTTATTCATGATCGGTAACATCGGTTTCGGACGTGAGTTAGTCAGTGGCTGAATCCTAGTTCCAAATCCACCTGCCATAACGACTGCTTTCATTTATACTCCTGGTTATAAAATGTCTGATACGCTTATCTGTGAAATTGTTCTTTACAATTCAAGTAATGAGTTTTGGCTTCCAAAGGGAGAAGGAACAGAAGTACACTGCTCTTCTGTCGCCCATTGCTCACCATTAAGCATATATCCAAACTCGAAACTCTGACCTTTTTTGAGTACTTTTGTGAGGTAATAATCACCATTTTTTTTCTTTTTCATTGGTTCACCTTTCCAAGTGTTCCACTCTCCCAAAAGAGTGATGCCTTCTATGGGATCCATAGCAGAAACTGTAAAGGTCACCCACACTTTTTCACCGTTTTTTTTCATCGCGATCATGTTTACTCCTTGTTCAAAATATTTTTAATTATATACCAAAAAATATACAACTAGTTTTTATAAACTGATTTATTATTAATCAATTATAAAATATCATACCTAATGTAAAAAATTACATATTATTAAAAGTTAATTTTTAAAATAACTTTAATAATTATATAATTCGTATCTTAAACATAGACTTTTGCTTCCTGAGTGCCCGTATCTGTTCTATGGATACGTTCATTCTGATGATTTTCAAGTGGGCGTAAATATACTATAGACTAAAAATGATACATTTTAGTATCAACGTGTATGTAAATTGAAAGTATTATGTTTTTTATTAGTGTTGTGTGGGAAGTAGAAGGATTCAAACCCATTGTATAACAAAGGATTCGAACCGCTATTTAACACAGGGGTGATAATAAGAGCAGCAAAGTAAAACAAAGAAAATGTTTTAACCTCTGCTTTTATGATGGGGTATGGATACCTTATGAGAATTAATCATCATCGACTTCATCCAATATACCGTCATTGTCATCATCATCATCTTCATCATCATTGATACCATCATTGTCGTCATCATCGTCATCATCGTCATCCAAGCCATCGTTGTCGTCATCTACATCATGATTATTTGTAACGCCATCACCATCTGTATCATTATCTTCGATACCGTCACCATCATCATCCGTATCTTCATCATCCAAGATACCGTCATTATCATCATCATCGTCATCGTGATTACTCAAAGTATCATTGTCATCATTGTCATATACATCTAGAATACCATCCCCATCATGATCCATTGGATCATTCTCAAGTTCAACGGAGAGTAAACCATTTTCTATTTCAATTTCCAGTATCTCGTCTGAAACACCGTCACCTTCAATATCTACAATAAGATCACGGTCCATAGCCAGATCCACATGCCCCAGGTTAACATCCCCTTCTGCTCTAAACAATGTACTATTGCCATCAGCTGTAACGATGCCAATCGGTGTGACGACCTTATTGGCAGGGTCATCTTCGTTTGTTGTCATCACAATACGACAATCCGTATTCAGCGGAACATCTATCTCAAACGGGTGTTGATCTGTACCATTCTGCACCGATTGGGTAGAGTAGTAACTGCCATCTTCACAAAATACTTCTATCAGTGTACCCGGAACGGTACCGCTCACTTTTGCTGTTTGTTCTGTAATGATTTGTTCAGTAGAGGTGCTTCCTCCGCAACCCATTAAAGAGAAACCTACAAGAGTTGTAACCAACCCGCTTGTTAATAGTTGTAATTTCTTCAAAACTTATCCTTTAGATCATTTGATATATTCTTTAGTTGAATGTTGTGCAAACTTGGCAAACCACTTTAGCAGCTTACCTTCATATTTGACATAACAAAACAGCCCTGAATTAAATATGATGAGTGGACAACCTATCGAAAGGATGTAAGGAAGTAATGAAGTATTCATTATGGCAACCCCGCTATCTACTTGAGACCGGAGGCTTTCCGTCCTTGCTTCACAACAAGTTTGGCACAACAATAATATTTAATAAATCGGATACATTATAACTCAATAAAGATAAAGCTTTTTCTCCAATTGGTAACAAAATGATAACATTGATAGATGCTACAGCGCCTATGATCCATAGGTAAAAAATGTATGTTTACATTCGGTTAGTGTAGTTCGTATACACTATTTCTTACATAGCAACCAAAAACATGAAAAGCCAATTTCATGTTATTAACTCCTCATTTAAAACTTCTCCCCTTGTATTTGGTTGCTATCATCAATCAAAATAACACCTACCCTTTGATACAGACCTTTGGCTTTAAAAAGGCTACCCTTCTTGCCAATCCTGCTTTTTCAGTCGCTTGGGCAACAAGATCTACATCCTTATAAGCATCAGGGGCTTCTTCAGCAACGCCGCGCATGGATGCAGAACGGATAAGAATACCCTTTTGTGCAAGCTCCTGTATGACTTCTTTTCCTCTCCACAGTTTGAGTGCCTGATGACGGCTCATTGCACGGCCGGCCCCATGACTCGCTGAAGAGAAAGCACGTTCCTCTCCCTCTTTGCTACCTGCAAGGATATAGGATCCCGTTCCCATACTTCCGCCGATAATAACTGGCTGCCCCACACTCCTGTAACGTACAGGTATGTCGGGATGTCCCGGACCAAAAGCACGCGTTGCTCCTTTACGGTGAACCAATAAGGTGCGCTCCACACCATTTACCAGGTGTCTCTCCTCCTTACAAGTATTATGGGAGACATCGTAGAGTGTCTCTATCTTCACATCTTTAAATAGCCCTTCGAAAACATTTCTGGTCATATGGGTAAGTACCTGCCGGTTCGCCAAAGCACAGTTGATCGCTGCATTCATAGCACCGATATACTCTTGTCCTTCAGGTGAATGGATAGGTGCACAGGCTAGCTCCCTGTCAGGCAGCGAGATTCCCAGTCGTGTGGCCGCTTTTGCAAGTGAGACCAGATACTCCGTACCGATCTGATGTCCTAGTGCCCGTGAGCCGCAATGGATCGATATGACGATCTGACCTTGTTTGATACCGAATGCTTCTGCTGCTTTTTCATCATAGATCTTGGCAACTTCCTGAACTTCAAGGTAATGGTTTCCGGAACCCAGAGTCCCTACTTCTCCAAGTTGCCGTTCTTTAGCCAGTGGTGAGATGTTCTCGGGCCTTGCACCTTGCATCTTACCCATCTCTTCTATAAAACTCAGGTCCTCACCTAACCCATACCCATGATGGATCGCCCATTGGGCACCACCTCTAAGGACATCATCAAGCTCATCAACCGTAAGTTTTAGTTTTCCCTCTCTACCTACCCCCGCAGGTATCGTACGGGAAAGCTCATCCGCCAGCTTTGTAATATCTGTAGAGGTCAGATCTTCCCTCCTCAGATTTGTACGAAGGCACCTAATACCGCAGGAGATGTCAAATCCCACGCCTCCTGCAGAGATGATGCCCCCTTCTTCCGCATCAAACGCAGCAACACCGCCTATGGGAAATCCGTAACCCCAGTGTGCATCGGGCATTGTCATGGCCTCTCCTACCAAACCCGGCAGTGTTGCGACATTGCTGATCTGCTCTAACACTTTATCATCCATACTTTTCAGTAATGGTTCGGATCCGTATAAGCGTATACCGCTTCTTTTTTCTCCTTCTTTTAGAGGGATGGTCCAAGTATAGTCATCGATTTTTTCCAACAGGTTCATATTCATGATACTTCTCCTTTACACATCTACGACACATCGGGCTTCCCAATGGTCTTCTTTTTCTTGCACAGATAGCATGGTCAGTGTTGCCCCTTTGACCTCAGTACCCCGCTCCAGATCTTTTCGCCAGGTATCCCCCCATGCTTTTCCTCTCCAGGAGTTACCCTCTTTATGCAGTTCAAACCGACCCAAAACAAGATGTTTCATATGCGCTAAAGCCAAAAGTGTATTGAGCCACTCTATCAGAGCAAACTCGTTATCATCCTCCTTGAATGACACTTCTATCAACTTATGACCATGTAATACCTCTAACTCTGCCATAATGGAAAACATTGCCACCGCAGCTGACTCGAATGCTTCCTCCAGACTCTTCCCTCTTCCAATAATACCGATATCCGCATCATGCTCAAAGTAACTGTATCTCTTGTTCATATTTGACCTTCTTTATATTTGTAAGTTCTACACTTTTCTATAGATCTTTTAAAAGAAATCCTTACTTATTCTATCATCATTTTTGTTTTTTCCCATCACCATCTCTTCTATATATAACTTTATGATCTTCTCTCTTTTAGCAAAAGCAGTATGCTCTAACTTGTTATCTGTTATGATTATCATAGAATCTGTTACTTGAAAGAAGTACTATCATGAAACATGAAATGAAATCTAAAGCGGATAAAAGGTCTCAAGCTCTGTTAAAAATCATAAGTGAACTTCTTACAGAGATACATCCACATCATCTTCCTTCTGAGTATATTTCACTTGATAGCAGTTTTGAAGAAGAGCTTGGGCTGGACAGTCTTTCACGGGTTGAACTTATCGCAAGAGTTGAGAAAGAGTTCAAACTTTCATTACCAGAACGTGCTTACTCTGAAGCGGAAACACCGCGGGACCTTTTACATATGCTGCTGGATACAAAAGAGGCATATGCTGCCCTTCAAGATTCGGAGATCTCTTCAATCACACTGGATGCAACAGAAAGTACACCTTTTGAAGCAAAAACACTCGTAGATGTACTGCAGTGGCATGTGGCACACCACCCGAACCGTCCCCATATCCAATTCTACCAGGATGATGGTCTGGGCGATGTCATCACTTACGCTCAGTTGGAAAAAGGTGCCAAAAATGTCGCAGCGGCTTTGCAGCAACATGGGTTAGAGCCTGGTCAGCCGATCGCGATCATGTTACCCAGCAGTCCGGATTACTTTTTCATCTTTTTTGGTATACTGATGGCAGGCGGTATACCCGTCCCTATCTACCCACCAGCACGTCCTTCACAACTTGAAGACCACATCCGAAGACATGCCCGTATACTGGATAATTGCCGTGCAAATATCCTCATTACAGTACCTGAAGCCAAGCAGGTTGCAAAACTTCTAAGATCGATGGCTCCAAACCTTCAGCATATCGTATCAACCACTGACTTGAAAGCCTTCTCCTCAAATATAATGCTTCCAAGCATCAATGAACAGGATACCGCCTTTATACAATATACATCAGGAAGTACCGGAAACCCTAAAGGCGTAGTACTGACACATGCCAACCTTCTTCACAATATCAGAGCCATGGGAAAAGTGGTCAAAGCAGGCTCTAAAGATGTTTTTGTCAGTTGGCTGCCGCTTTATCATGATATGGGGCTTATTGGTGCCTGGCTTGGCAGTCTCTACTATGCTGCACTTTTTGTAGTCATGTCACCACTGGATTTTTTGGCCAGACCTGAACGCTGGTTATGGGCAATCCACCGCTATCGGGGTACACTCTCTGCATCACCGAACTTCGGATATGAGTACAGTATGCACCGCTTAAAAGATGATGATCTGACGGGATTGGATCTTAGCTCATGGCGTGCGGCATTCAACGGGGCAGAGGCAGTCAGCCCTGAAACTGTAGAAGAGTTCAGTAAACGATTTGCACCATTTGGATTTAAAAAAGATGCGATGATGCCTGTTTACGGCCTTGCTGAGTCTTCCGTAGGTTTGGCATTTCCACCACTCGGACGTGGCGTACATATCGACCCTATAGACCGCAAGACTTTCACCCGTTCAGGAAGTGCCCGAACTGCAAAACAGGATGAGAACAATGTGTTAAGGTTTGTCAGTTGTGGGTTGCCTCTTCCTGGCCATCAGATTAGAATCGTAGATGATGCTGGGCATGAACTGCCCGAACGCCAAGAAGGACGGTTGGAGTTTCGCGGTCCCTCTTCGACCAATGGCTACTACCGTGATGCCCCAAAGACGCAAACCCTTTTTGACGGAGAGTGGCTCGATACAGGTGATCTGGCTTATATAGCTAACGGTGAACTTTATGTAACCGGGCGGATTAAGGACATTATCATACGTGTCGGACGCAATATCTATCCGGATGAACTGGAAATGATGGTAGGAGATATACCAAATATACGGAAAGGATGTGTAGCAGTATTTGCCAGTATGGATCCAAAAAAACAGACGGAAAAGCTAGTAATTATAGCTGAAACACGAAAGGAAGAGCCGAATGAACGCAAAAGATTGCGCAGCGATATCAATGCACTATCGATCGATCTGACCGGTATACCGCCTGATGAAGTTATACTGGCACCTCCCGGAAGCGTGCTAAAAACCTCAAGCGGAAAGATTAGACGCTCTGCAACCCGTGAACGCTATGAAAAAGGAATGATCACTAAAAAACCCCAAAATGTAATGTGGCAGGTGGTCAGACTGGCCCTTAGCGGTATTAAACCCCAATTACGACGTCTAAAGCTCTATCTTGGCAGCCTGTTCTTTGCTGCATACAGTTTGTCCATCTTTGCCTTGATCGCACCGGTCGCATGGCTCTCTATGACACTCTTGCCAAAGTTTTCTATGCGATGGCGCATGGTACAAGGCTGTGCAAAACTTCTAGCCTATGCAACTGCCACACCGCTCAGAGTCAATGGTGTCGAAAACCTTCCGCCTTCAGGTACCTCCTGCGTCTTGGTTGCCAATCACGCCAGTCTTCTTGATGCCGCTGCCCTCATAACAGCACTGCCGCGTCATTTTCGCTTTATTGCCAAGTCTGAGTTCACTAAAGACTTTTATACCCGTCTGCCACTGGAAAAGATTCATACGGAGTTTGTCGAACGTTTTGAGACCACTAAAAGTGTTCAAGATACCAAACATCTTCGCACCGTGCTCGAATCTGGTCATGCATTGTTCTTTTTCCCTGAAGGGACTTTCAGCCGGGTTCAGGGTCTTATGCCGTTTCGGCTGGGTGCATTCAGCATTGCAGCCGGGGCAAATGTACCGGTCATTCCCATAGCGATCAGAGGTACACGCTCCATACTGCGTGATGGCTCCTGGTTCCCTCATCACAGTCCGGTTCACATAGAGATCGGTAAACCTATCGATCCGAAGAAGATCAGATCCAAAGCAGAGGGAAAAGAGTGGGATGTAGCGATAGTGTTGCGAGACAAAAGCCGTGAATTTATTTTACGGCACTGTGGCGAACCGGATCTTTCATAAATGCAATGCAGTATTCTTAGCCCTCTGCACTTTTCTTCATCTCCCTCTCACGCAGCAGACGACGCATCACTTTGCCCATAACATTTTTAGGTAAGGTATCTAGAAATTCGACCGATGAGGGGAGCTTAAATCGTGCCAGGTGCTCTCTAAGGTATTCGATGATCTCGTATCCTTCAGCTTCTTGG
Source organism: Sulfurovum sp. (assembly GCA_041546475.1). Classification (GTDB taxonomy): domain Bacteria; phylum Campylobacterota; class Campylobacteria; order Campylobacterales; family Sulfurovaceae; genus Sulfurovum. The sequence goes on along the minus strand of JBFEWI010000035.1, from coordinate 1,271 downwards.
CCCGATTTTAGCACTATAAATGCCTTTATCTCTTCACCTTTGTACTCATGCGGAATCCCCACAACTGCTGCATCTTCGACTTTTGGGTGCGTACAGCACACCTTTTCCACTTCTGTTGGTGATACGTTCAATCCTTTGACAATGATGATATCCTTTTTCCTGTCAACCACATAAAAATAGCCCCTTTCATCCATTTTTACAACATCACCGGTATAGAGCCAACCCTCTTTTATCGTCTCATCTGTCATTTCAGGTTGCCCCCAGTACCCCTTCATTATCTGCGGACCTTTAACGATAAGTTCACCCTCTTTCCCGACCTCCATCACTTCCTTTCCGTTTTCAAGATCAACGATCCTACACTCTGTATCTGGCATGGGTACACCGATGGAGTTTGGTTTATTTGGAGCATTCATCGGATTGGAATGGGTGACTGGAGATGCTTCCGAAAGCCCATAACCTTCAACCAGTTTTGATCCTGTCACTTCTACAAACCTCTTTTGGACACTCTCTATCAAAGGTGCACCTCCGCAAATACATGCCCTTACAGAACTGAGATCATACTTTGCCACACTTTTATAGTTACCCAATGCCGCATACATCGTAGGTACGCCCGGCATGATCGTGACCTTCTCTTTTTCCATTTTTTTAAGAATATAGGCCAAATCTCTGGGATTAGGGATCAATACCAGTGTGCCTGCACAGCTCATCGTATAACTAAGACAGGCTGTCATACCGAAGCTGTGAAAGAAAGGAAGCCACCCCAGCACACGCTCCTGTCCTTCAACCGTATCGGTCACCCATGCCCTGCACTGAAGTGTATTAACGACAAGATTATAGTGGCTGAGCATCACCCCCTTAGGTGTGCCGGTTGTGCCACTGGTGTACTGGAGCAACGCGATATCTTCAGGATCCACCGCTACATCAGGCCTCTTATCACTGCTTTGACGCATCAACTTTTCCAACCGATGGTCTGTCGCATCTATGCGTACCCTATCCTCTTTCTCTTTGAAAAGTGTAAAGAGCATCTTGGTGAAGATGGAGAAGTACTCTTTGACATTGGTCACTATAATGTTTTTAAGTCCTACTTCTTCTTTAATCTGTTGGATGATCGGATAAAAACGACTCATGACGATCACAGTTTTAGCACCGGAGTCATTAAGCTCATATGCCACTTCTGCAGACTTAAAAAGAGGATTGATAGGAACAGCGATCGCTCCTATCTTTAACATACCATATAACATAATAATAAATTGGGGTGTATTGGCAAGATA
>JBFEWI010000115.1:0-5792 GCA_041546475.1 Sulfurovum sp. | reverse complement strand
TCATCTCTCTTCCTTTTCATAACGTATCTATTTCATATGTGCCTGTATTATAACGCGTTTCATGTTTATTTCGCATAATTGACAGCACGGGTTATTCATTTAAGAACGCATACAAGCCAAGCTTGTATCAGCTACGTTAACACTACGTTTCCTTCAGCAGGAGGCTCACGTAACTAGTTACGTCTATTTCGCGTAATTAACAGCACGGGTTTCACGGATCACATTCACTTTGATCTCACCGGGGTACTGTACTTTTTCCTCTATCTCTTTGGCAATTTCCTTGCTCAAGAGTACCGTTTCATTGTCATTCATCTTTTGCGCATTGACAAATACACGTATCTCTCTTCCCGCATTAATGGCATAAGCCTGCGTAACATATGCTTTATTTAGAGCAATATCCTCTACCTCTTTTACACGCTTTGTGAAACTTTCAAGCACTTCTCTTCTTGCTCCGGGTCTCGCTGCGGAGAGTTTATCTGCAGCACATACCGCAGCGCTCTCTACAGAGTCAGGTTCCTCATATCCGTGATGGGCATATATGGCATTGATAACGGTAGGGTGTTCTCCGTGTTTGCGACAAAGCTCTACACCGATATCCACATGTGAGCCGCCCATATCCTGTGTCAGGGCCTTGCCGATATCATGCAAAAGACCGGCACGAAGCGCAAGTTTTTCATCTCCGCCCATTTCCGCTGCCATGACACGTGAAAGTTTGGCAACCTCCAGAGTATGTGCCAGCGCATTCTGCCCATAGCTGGCCCTGTATTTTAGACGGCCTAAAAGTTTCACAAGCTCTTCATGCATAGGGAAAAGCCCCAGTTCTATGAGTATATTTTCGCCCTCTTCATACGTTTTTTGTTCGAACTCCTCTTCCACTTTGGCATGGACTTCCTCTATACGGCCCGGATGTATTCGCCCATCTTCTACCAGTATCTCTATCACCCTCGTCGCAATAGCCCTTCGATAGAGATTAAAACTGCTTACAAGGATCACACCCGGTGTCTCATCTACCACGATATCCACACCCAAGAGCATCTCCAGTGTCTTGATATTTCTACCCTCTTTACCGATGATACGCCCTTTATGCTCATCACTTGGCAGATTGACAAGGTTGATCAGACGCTCACCTGCAAAATCTCCTGCATAACGCGTCGTAGCCTGTGCCAAAATATAATTAGCCTTTCTTTCACCCTCTTCTTTTGCTATCTGCTCATACTTACGTACAACATTCGCAACATCTGCACGGCTCTGCTCTTCCACCTTTTCTAAGATATAGGCTTTGGCTTCCTCTTTTGTCAACGAGGCAATATGTTGCATTTTATCGACCGTATTGGCGATCTCTTCTTGTTTTCTTTGCTCAAGTTTCTCTAACTGCTTCTCTTTCTCCAAAACTCTTTTTTCCAAAAGTCTTAAACTATCTTCTTGAGAGGTCAGTTCTTTTGTCTTCAGGATCAGGGTACGGTTACGTTCATCTACCTTCGCCACACGTTGTTGAAATTCACGCTCTTGTTCCAACTCGTTCTCTTTGATCTTGACATGCGCAGATTTGAGTAAAAGTTCTGTCTCTTTCTCTATCGCTTTAGCCTTGGCTTTTGCTTCTGATTCTATATATGAAAACTTGTTCTTGGTGCTCTTTTTTAACCACAGGTAACACACACCTGTGCCAATAGCTGCACCCGCTATGCCGGAAACTCCTATTATCCCTAACATCACTTATCCTTCGGTCATTCCATCTCCCTAACATACGAACCAGGTTCCTACGCTATTCGATCATCAAGCTTTGCTCTTGGCAAAACCGGTTTAAGCGGTGATGATCATGTCTGCCTTTACATCATAATCGTCTGTTATGATCTCTTCGCTGTAACACAATTCACGCGCTACAAAAACTGTTTTATTGATATATCTCTTCTGTTTTTCATAAAATCTATCATACATACCTTTACCGAATCCAACACGTCTCAGTGTTCTATCTACTCCCACGATAGGTACGATAGCAATATCTATATTTTTTCTTCTGTATTGTTTTGAATCATTGGGTTCTTTTATCCCAAACTTCTTTTTCTTTAGTGGAAGTCTGTATTTTACCAACCTAAAACTTGCACCTTCCATAAACGGTACATAGAGCACTCTCTTCTCCATGCGTAACCTCCGTAAGAGAAGAGAGATATTCACCTCTGTTCCCAAAGGGATATAAAGCATCACCGTCTTAGCTTGATTCTCCACAATATATTGATAGAGTGCCTGTATTATTGTCTTATCTATTTTATAACTGCTACACCCTGAAACCCTCTTCAACCGTTCCAGGCTCTCACATCTAAATTGCTTTTTTTTACCCTCTTTTGTCATACTCGCCCATCTATTCATCTTATTATTTATTGCTCTTTGGCTATAATCGCCAGACTAATTATACCAAAAGGGTCTATGTGCATAAAAAAATAACTGCGCTTCTTTCATTGTTACTATTACTGCTCATTATTTTGATCGTTGTTATCTGGAAGGAAGAGAAGCAACCAGAATCCACCCCTATTCCCACAGAAAACACGACTGTAGTGATCGCAAAAAAAGAGAAAAAGGTACAAGAGAGTATACTTCCTCCTATAAAATCCTCTGTACCGGAAACACCCTCAAAGATCTTTACACTCATCAACACGAAAGTGAAAAGCCATAAAGTTGCCATCTCTGACAAAAAAGTCATTTTTCAGGATACGACACAACCGATTGTCATCGTAAACCTTTTTGCCACATGGTGTCCGCCTTGTATCGGAGAGATCCCCTATTTGAATGATCTTCAGAAAAAATACAAAGAAGAGCTTTTTGTCGTAGGTATACTCACCCATGACACTATTGTGCAAGATGCACTGGAGACCTTTATGGCAAAAAACCAGATCAACTATTTTATCTCCAACGGTACAGAAAATGATACGTTCGCAGCTTCGCTGGCAACAACACTCGATATGCCTAAGAACTTTTCCATTCCTTTGACAGTGATGTATGTGGAAGGTGAGTACTTCACGCATTATGAAGGTGCCGTTCCCGTAGAGATGATAGAATACGATATAGAACAAGCAAAAAAACAATTAGAAGCAAGGTAATAAAGCATGTTTAATTTATTAAAAAAAGTATTGGGTAAAACCAGTGATGCGATCAAAGATGTAGCGCCAACAAAACGAAAAGAGATCCCCAAAGATGAATTTGAAGATATTTTGCTTGAAGCAGATGTAAATTATGAACTTGCAGAAAAAATTTTAACCGGATTGCCTGATAAGGTCAATAGGATACAGGCATTCAACTCACTCATCTCGGTGTTTCAATATAAAGCAGATTTCAAAGAGAGTGATGCCAAACCTTTTGTAGAGATGATCATCGGTGTCAACGGTGCAGGAAAGACCACCACCATCTCCAAACTGGCCTATCGCTACAAACAAGAAGGCAAAAAAGTGATGCTGGGGGCAGGAGATACTTTCCGTGCAGCGGCGATAGAACAGCTTACACGATGGGCAAACAAATTAGAGGTTCCTATTATTGCGACACAACAGGGTCATGACCCTTCCGCTGTGGTCTATGATGCCATAGAGTCTGCAAAAGCCAAAGGTTTTGACAATATCATCATTGACACGGCAGGAAGACTCCATACACAAGCGAACCTGAGTGAAGAGCTCAAAAAAATGATCCGTGTTGCAGGAAAGGCACTGGAGGGTGCGCCTCACCGTAAAATACTTATTCTGGATGGTACACAGGGAAGTTCTTCCATCAACCAGGCAAAAGCATTCAATGAAATGATCGGTATCGACGGCATCATTATTACGAAACTTGACGGTACTGCCAAAGGTGGTTCTGTATTCAGTATCGCTGATGAGCTAAAAATGCCTATTTTATACATCGGTACGGGCGAACAGCCCGAGGACCTCATGAGATTCAAGGCGAATGAGTATATCAACACGATACTAGACGAGATCTTTATTTAGAAGTCTCTTCCTCTAGATCGAACATTTTACGATACATAGTTTCAAGGCTTGTTTTTTCCTTGTAATCTATGACATCCCCGATGACAATGGTCACCTCTTGTGCCAGTTTACTGTCATTTAATGCATTTTTCAATGCCTTGTCCGCATTTGTTTTAATATAGACAGGCAAAATAGGCAGACGGTTCTTCAAACCGATAAGACGGGAGCCCTCTTTGAACGTTGTCAACGCTCTGTCTGCTTGATTTCGTGTACCTTCAGGAAAGATAAAAATGGATTCTCCACGTTTGACCGCCTCTTTTATCTCAGCAAAAAAACCGCTCATCTGGCTCTTTTCTCTATCGAGGAGTATCGAACCCGCATTACGGACAAAAAGTCCAAAGAAAAAAGAGTTATAAAGCTCTTTTTTGGAGATCCATGGACCAAATATCTTTGTCTCCTTCAGCGCTATCTCTATCAGAGGCGGATCGATGATACTTCTATGGTTGGCTACAAGGAGATATTGGCCCTCTTGAGGCAACTTTTCCGGATTTTCAACCTTCACAGAAATATGCAGAGCATCAAGCTGTGCCTCGGAATAGGCAAGCCTTAATCTTTTTATCTCCATGGGGTCTTTGACTTTACTTAATCTATATCCAAAACTGTTTGTAAGATAGAGACCGTAGAAAAGCTGTTTAATCGTATTAAATGTCACTGGTTTTCCTTCATATATGCCGAAATTATAACCAAAAGAGTTAAAAAGTATACACAGTATGATGAGTCCCTGCCATCCTGCCTATCTTCGTATCATTAAGATTCAGAGTGCTTAAAAGATGTCAATATGACATATTTTGTACTTTTTACATCATATCACCCTATAATATCATCACAATAGAACAGAAGGGTAATCATGGCAAAGAAAAAAACATTATTTGAATGTCAGGCATGTGGATTTCAATCTCCAAGATGGATGGGGAAGTGTACATCATGTGACCAATGGGAAACAATGATCGAACTGAGTGCTGATCAAATTAAATTTTTGAAAGGAACTTCAAGTTCCAGTGCTTCAGGTTCATCTATCCCCAAAGCGAAACCTATTACACAGATCGAAGAGGATAATATTGTCCGTTTCACTTCTGGAAGCGGAGAACTGGATCTGGTACTGGGTGGAGGTATTGTTCCGGGTTCACTTACACTCATTGGAGGTAGCCCAGGTGTAGGAAAATCCACCCTTTTACTGAAGATAGCAGGGAACCTGGCCAGAGCATCGAAAAAGGTCTTATATGTCTCAGGAGAAGAGTCTGCCGGACAGATCAAACTTCGTGCCAACAGGTTGGAAGCAAACCATGAATACCTTTTTTTACTCCCCGAGATCAATCTTGGTTCTGTCCTATCAGAGATCGGTAATCAAGACTATGAACTTATTGTTATTGACTCCATACAAACACTCTACTCTGATGAAACACCCTCTGCCCCCGGTTCGGTCACACAGGTACGTACGATCACTTTTGAACTGATGCGTATTGCGAAGTCCTTGCAGATACCTATCTTTATCATCGGACATATCACAAAAGATGGCTCCATAGCGGGCCCTAGGGTCCTTGAACATATGGTAGATACGGTTCTATACTTCGAGGGTGATACAAACTCCGACCTTCGCCTATTGCGTGGTTTTAAAAACCGTTTTGGAGCAACCAATGAAGTCGGTATATTTGAAATGAACAAAGAGGGATTAAACGATGCAAAAAGCATGGCAGGCAAATTCTTCAACAAGGACCATCTCCAGTCAGGTTCAGCACTCACTGTCATCATGGAGGGAAGCCGCCCTATCATCGTAGAGGTACAGGCACT
>JBFEWI010000032.1:0-12051 GCA_041546475.1 Sulfurovum sp. | reverse complement strand
TTTCCCTTTTATATATGATGGATTGAATAAACATGATGTTTAAAACTGCATGATGGTCATACGATGCCCTAGGCAAATAATTTTTTCTATGTTACTCATCCTCCTTGGCAAATTTTTCATAAAGAAAGCTGAGGATGGCTTCTCTGCATCTGATATATTCAGGATCATGTTGAAGTTCAACCCTGTTTCTGGGACGAGGAAGATCGACTTCGAGGATTTCACCGATCGTGGCTGCAGGACCATTGGTCATCATAATGACCCTGTCACTTAGCAGTACGGCTTCATCCACATCATGTGTAATGATGATGACCGTGTTCTGTACATTCTGTTGTATCCTCATGAGATGCTCTTGTAAGTTGGCACGGGTCAATGAATCCAATGCGTTTACCACACGTTTTGCACTTGGTGTAAAGACCGGACTTGCTGGTATTGAGGGTCTGAGTGCTTTTGGTCAGATCATGGCAGTAACAAATTTCGGATATGATGAATATGCTCCGGAGCAGCCGGGATATGCATTGATCGCTGATCCGCAAAACTCACGTGTGACACAGGCGTATCTTGATTATACCATAGGTGATACCACCCTACGTGCAGGGCGCCAGATGGTGAACCTGGATGACCAGAGATTCATCGGTGCCGTAGGTTGGAGACAAATGCCTCAAACCTTTATGGGCTATACATTAACCAATAGCTCAATAGAGAACCTGGATCTTATGGCAATGTATGTGACAGATCGTTATGGGGTTACGGATGCACTCACGACAGGGACAGAGTCTGTATTTCTTCATGCCGACTACAAGGCAATGCCGGAGCTGAAACTATCTGCATATGGATACCTCTTAGGACACCAGGCATTTGGAAGTGATACTTACGGTGTCATGGCTTCAGGAAAAGTAGGGATGTTCAACTATATGGCAGAAGCTGCTACACAGCAAGATGCAAGCATGGAGTATGAAAGCTTGGGGAAACCGGATGTGGATGCGATGTATTTCAGAGGAGATATCAGTACGAAGTACAACGGATTTATCTTAGGTGCGGCCTATGAGTCACTAGGAGATGCAGACGGGAATACGCATGGATTCACCACACCGCTTGCAACACTGCACAAATGGCAGGGGTTTGCTGATGTATTCCTTGGATATAGTGCTGTAAGTAATACATACGGATTGGATGATATTTACGGAAAGGTAGGATATGTGAGTCCTGAATTCGGTAAACTGCTTGCTATCTACCACAGCTTCAGTACACAGGAGACAGACGGTATACTCAGTGATGATGCCGGAAGTGAACTGGATCTGCTCTATACATATAACTTCTCAAACGGCTTGAACTTGCTGGCAAAAGCAGCTTTCTTCTCTGGAGAAACTGACTCTGTCATCGGTGCAGCACAAAATGATGTGACTAAGTATTGGGTACAGTTAGACTATAAATTTTGATCTCTCTCAGACAAAGTCCGTCCTATAAGCGGACTTTGTGATAAAAATACGCTTCCTTACACTTTTCTCAGTACAAGAAACTCTTTATCCGCCTCTTCAAGCTCATAAAGGTTTACATCATCTCGCTGCACCAGTTCCAAACCACTTAGTCCCACGATCTCCTCTACGGTATGATGGTATTGCCTGATGGTCTCTTGAGATTTTTTAAAACGGCTCTCCTCTTTTTCAAAAAGTGTGAACTCTGCACTGTACTCACCCTCTTCAAAGTCACTGTCCACCGTTAAAAACCGCTCTTCATCATCCACGATATAAGAGCCCACGGCCACATTTTCAAAACCGTGCAGCGTGTTGATATCACAAAGAAAATATCCGCCGTCATTCAGGTGTGCTTTGACACACCCAAGGAAACGTGCCAACTCTGCTTTATCCAGATAGTTCACCATATCAAACACTGCTGTCACTACATCATAACGGCCATCCAGATCACATAGGTCCACACACTGGGCATCGTACCCTTGTTCACGTGTGTTTTTTACCATCAGGGGACTGAGGTCTATCCCTTTGACTTCCGGTATCTCCAAGGCACCCTGTATCTGACGCAAGAAGTCTCCAGAACCGCATCCCACATCCAAAAGGGTCTCAAAATCTATTGTGTTTAAAAAAAGAAGGTAATGGGCATAGAGACTCGGGGCAGCCTCTTTGACACCAAGAAGGTCCTCTACTTTTGCATAGAGGTCAAGAGAGTCTGTAATAGAATTAGCCACGGCTCTCTACAACAGCTTTGATCTTTTCATATAAAGAGAGGATCTCTTCTTTCTTTCCGTAGAAACTATTTTTATTTGAGATCAGATGTGCAGAAGAATCCATGATATCTTCAGCCACTTTCAATCCGTTTTCTCTCATCGTTGAACCGGTTTCCACAATATCCACAATGGCATCGGCCAGACCGACAAGCGGTGCCAGTTCTATAGAACCGTAAAGTTTCACTACTTCGACACCTACGGCTTTTTGGGCAAAGTAGTTTTTTGTGATATTGACCATCTTGGTAGCCACTTTGATGTGGGGACGCGACCAGTCCAGTTCATCTTCATTTTTGATACCGATCGCTACTTTACATTTCCCCAACTGCATATCCAGAAGCTGGATGATATCCAACTCTTTTTCCGTAATAACATCAAGCCCGACCACACCAATATCTGCTGCACCGTGTTCTACGTACGTCGGTACATCCTGATTACGTACATTTAAAAAACGGAACTCACCCATATCCAAAATGAGTTCTCTTCCTTCAAACTTGAATTCTCCACCGAAAATTTCAGCAAATATCTCAAGTGTCTGTTCTGCGATTCTTCCCTTTGGAAGTGCTACTGTTAACATATCTCTGATTCCTTCATCACTTTGCGCATCCCGTTAAATACCAACATTTCATCATATGTGGCTTCTTCAAAAAAACTTGACAGAAACTCCCCGTCTCCACCGGTAAAATAGAGACTTTTGCCATCACTGTGCTTATCTATGAGTGCTTTTATAGACGCGATTATACCATAGCTTATCCCATCTTTAGTTGTAGCGGGCAATTGCGCTAGTGATATCGTTTCATTCAGCGTCGTGTCCAAGACCGGAGAGATAGAAGCATACGCCTGTAACATCGCCTTCAATCCGGGCAATATAAATCCGCCCCTATACTTGCCATCTTCCATCATATCGACCGTGATGGCGGAACCCGCATCTACAAAAACACCATTTTCATGGCTCAAACACAACGCTCTTCTGTCTACGCCCATCGTCTCATAGGCACCCTCCAGGGTTATCTGTGATGAGATATTTTTCCATGTGGCGATGTTTTCTATGGTAGCGTTCAAGTGTTGTTTGACCGAGATATAACAGAGTCTCTCTTTGCTGTATTTGGCAATCGCCTCTTCATAGGACAAATGTTCTACTTCAGACCCGTTATAGATATGGAAATGGGTATTCCCTATATCTGCGAGTAATACCTTATCCTTCATGCCATACCTTCCAGCCATGCTCTTCAAGCATCGCTTTGGCCTGGGAGCATAAAGGTGCTTTGATCACTATATATTTTTTAGTGATCTTGCTATCGACATATCTTTCTGCTTTTTGATGCAGTTCCATGAGATCCGCTGCTTCTTTCCGAAGTACCCTGCTCTTCTTTTCCAGTTCCATGACCAGGGCATAATACCCCTTCAGATCAACACCCACATAGAGTACAACCTTTTTACGGGATCCCAGCTCTTTAGGCAGGATCTCTTTGAGCGATTTAAAAATAATGTTCTTATGGTTCAGGTATTCGACCAATGCTTTCATGATACTCCTTTTAAGGGATGATAACTCTTCAGTGTATCGGCGAGGTTCTGTTTTTGTATATGTGTATAGATCTGTGTGGTCTCAAGAGAACTGTGTCCCAACAGCTCCTGCACTACACGAAGATCTGCACCGCCGATGATAAGCGATGAAGCAAAAGAGTGCCGCAATACGTGAGGTGATACCCCCAGATACTTCTTCACGATCTTATATGCAGAGATACGGCTGAGGACAGCCCCTGTGTAATTGAGCCAGATATAACTGCTTCCCATATCCTGCGCCTGCAGATACCTCTCCAATGCTTCAACTGCTATAGGTGCCAGAGGTACGATGCGTTCTTTCTCCCCTTTGGCAAAACGTATCTTCAGCCATCCGTCCACGATATCACTGCGCTGCACATTCAAGGCTTCAGTGATACGACAGCCACTGGCATACAAAAAGAGTATCAGTGCATAATCACGCAATCCCATGACATTGCTTCTGTCAATATTTTTTAAACCTTTCAGTATCTCTTCACTCCCCATATACTTGGGGAGATTTTTAGGTACTTTTGCCATAGGGATATTGATCTTTTCGTGTCTGAAATCCTGTTTATGGCAAAAATCGAAAAAAGCATTGATAGAGGAGAGTTTTCTGTTGAGTGTTCTTTTGTTCTCAAAGGCAGATAAAAATTTCAATATATCCGTAGTATCAAGTTTCGTCAGTGTGGTTTGGGTGACCTCTTCAAGCTGGCCAAGGTCGCCCAAATAAGACGAAATAGTAAGGGTATCAAGTGCCTTTGTGACACTGAGATACTCTTCGAACGCTGTCAGTAGATCACTCATAACCTAATTTGGAGAGTTCAATGATATCACCGTCTTTATAGAGCTTTGTTCCACTGATGAATGCCGGTTCATCCACTTCTCCAAGATCATAGATCTTGTGTTTTGTCAAAGCACTGTCCATCACGATCAGTGATCCTCCCTGGTCCAAACCATACACCCTGCCGTCAAAAGCAGTCGCTACAGCATAGTGTGCGAATTTATACTTTGCCTCTGCCACTTTTTCAAGATCGCTGTTCAAGGCAAGGATCTCTCCTTCTTTCGTAAAGAGATAAATGGTACCGTTGTCATATGCCACTTCAGAGATATCCGCACTATACTCCATTTGGCCGCCACTGCCTAAAGTAAGTAGTTTTTTTGGCGTTGCAGCGATCATCGTATTGCCTTTACGGGAGAGATAGATAATATTGTTAAATGCTTTTTCCGTACTGAGATAGACCACTTTGGCATTTTCACTGTCTCGGATGTTGACAATAATCAGCTTTCCGTCAAGCATAGGCATGACGACCAAACCATCGATAAAGATCGGACTTGCTGCTCTTGTATCAATGGCAAAGGTTGTCTCTGATCGGCTTTCAACTATTTTTCTATTGTCTGCCATATTATAAATACCAAAAGTATTGCTGTTCAGAATATAGGCGATCACACCATTGCTGATCGAGGCAGAGACTACAGGCACTTTTAAAGAGACTTCACGAACCGCCTCTTTCGTTTTCTTATCGATGATCTTTAAAACACCCTCAATATTTGTAGCCAGTATATAGCTGTCATTTTCATTTAAAAACCTATACCCTTCACCAAGATTTACACTGCTTACCCCTGATTGACTGATATACCGGCCGCTTTTAAGTGTCCCTCCCTCACGGCTAAGGTCACTCATACTTCCACCATAGGAAGTGGATGCATTCGATGCTGAAAATGTCTGTTCTGGTTCAAAATATTTTTTACTGCTGCATCCTGAAAAGAGTAATACTGCTATCGCCGATGCAAGTAGTGACAAGCCCTTCATTAGTTTGCCTTGATGGTAGAGTGTTGAAGGAACTCTCTGATCACAGTTAAAGAAGAACGATCGTCTATAAGCTCCAATTTATTCTGAGCCTTTTTTACATCACCTGCAAGGATAGCCAAATAAGCTTCTTCAAGCAATGCCATCTCTTTATAGAGCTTTGAATCCACAGGTTTTTGATTGAGGACACCTGCCGTATAGCCGCTTGCATCAGCGATCACACTGTTCGTACTTGCGCTCAAAGACTCTAACGCTTTGGTATCTTCCTTTTTCGCTGCTTGTGCATAAGTATAAAGCTCAAAAAGTGCCGGGTTGTTCTCTTGAAGTACTTTCAGTGCATTAGCATCCTCACTGTTTTGCTGCAGTGTCAAGAAAGCTTCATTGGCCTTTTCAAGCTTCGCTTCATGCATGGCACTCATCACAGCCTGTCCGCCAAAGAACAGAATCAATACGGCAACCACACCCCACAAATGAAACTTGTATTTTTTATAGAGTGACTCCAGTTTAAAAGCACTCTCAAGTACCTTTTCATCACCACTTAACTCTCTCTTTACATAATTCACATCATCTTGAATGCTCACGTAGCTCTCCTGCAACATTTTTATGGCTATATTATACCTTTTGGAGTTAAAAGAGGGGTTATAGTTCTATAGTTCCACCACTGTAATGCCTAAGTTTCCCGGCAGTCTATAGAATTTCTGTATCTTGGGATGCTTTTTAAGATACTCTGTCACCAGTTTGGCCAACACACCCCCGCCTGTACCGTGAATGATCTGTACTTCATGCAGTCCGTTCACCAGCGCATCCGAGAGAAATTTATCCACGGTATCTATGGCTTCATCTGCGTACATACCCAACAGTTTCACAGAGACAGCTGCCCCTGACTTTTCAACATCGACCTTGATCTCTTTTGCTTTAGGCTTGACCTTTATCTGGGGGGTCTCTCCTCTTCTTTTGAGTTGTCCCAAAGGCACTCTCATCTTCAATCCGTCCACGATGATCGTCGCATCTTTACCCCGGATCCCGACGATCTCGCCTTTGTGGGAGCGGTACTTCACTTTATCACCCTCTTGGAGCGGCACTTCATCTTTGAGTTTGACCTCTTTTTGCTTGAACTCTTTACGCTGATGTGCCACGTTCAGCAGTCGTCGCCCCTCTGCGGATTCCTGTGCCCTTAGGGCTTCTCTTGCTTTTTTTGTTGCTGCATTATAACGGTTTTCCAGTGTTGCAAGGGCTTTTCTGTGACTCTCCTGCAGTTTAACCTCTTCATCCTGGAGTCTCTGTTTTTTCTTCTCTACGGATTTCAACTCCTCATCTATCTGATCGATCTTCCTACGCATTTCACGCTCAAGCGAAGTGGATCTCTCTATGAGTTCATTAAGGTTCTCTTTATCCTCTCCATAAACCTTTTTTGCTTTGTTCACAATGGCTACAGGTACACCGTAACGCTGTGCTGTCTCAAACGCATAGCTCTTTCCTATACTTCCCTGCAGGAAAGTATAGGTAGGCACCCTTTTCTCTTCATCATAGAGTGCTGCGATGAGCTCCACCTCATCATCACCTGCCATCAGAGAAGCCAAACGTTTATGGTGCGTCGTTACAATAAAGGTAATGCCTTTATTTCGTAATTCATCCAGCATCACACGAAAGAGACTGGCCGCTTCGTCACTGTCCGTACCCAGCTCTATCTCATCCACCCCTACAATGGCATCTTCTTTGTGAAAGAGCTTTGCAAACTCCTGCATACGTCCTGCAAACGTAGAGATGTCATTTTTCACCGATTGGGGGTCATCGATCACCGCTTCTATACTTTTATAATGCCCGACCTCTGTATGTGCTGCATTGCATTGGAAAGGGAGCAGGTACTTGCTCATATAGACGGCTGAAAGCATGGACTTGAGCAGCATCGTTTTACCACCGGCATTGACCCCTGTGACAAGCATGATCTGTTTAGAAAAATCCATTGTAATGGGTACGGGGTTCTCTATGGCAGGGTGTGCAAAGTCCTGTAATTTAATGCGTTTGTGCTTGCTTGGCAAAACAAACTCATACTCTTTGTCCCTTGCAAAACCGACCCGTGCCTGATAGTGGTCAAACCTGTCATACTCTTTGTTTATGAATCCCAAAAAACGTTCCCACTTGAAAAAAACCGCCGAAATATTTTTGCAATAGGTATAGATCATCTCCTCTTTTTTACTGAGCAGTGCAGACTCTTTCTCTTTTAAGTGTGTGATGCTCTGCGGGATAATGTAAAAAAATCCGCCGGGACTGCGTGCAGCCACAGTAGCCTTGATCGCATTGTTAAAGCCTCCGCGTACCAGCAGGGTCTCCTCCCCGCCGTTGAAGTGTACCTGTGTATCCACAAGATAAT
The DNA here is from genome assembly GCA_041546475.1 of Sulfurovum sp. GTDB lineage: Bacteria > Campylobacterota > Campylobacteria > Campylobacterales > Sulfurovaceae > Sulfurovum. The sequence goes on along the minus strand of JBFEWI010000032.1, from coordinate 4,095 downwards.
CCCTGAGCCTGCTGGAGTGTGCCAGTTTATAAAGTGTCTCTTTGATCTCTATCTTGTTTTGCTTGATAGCACGTTCCAGTTTAAAAAGTTCCGGATCACGTTCAGCATTAATCTCCCCTTCAGCAGTAAAATACCCTACGATCTCGATGATTTCTTCAGGAATCTCTACACCTTGTATCCAGGAGATAAGCGGTTCTGTGAAACCGACTGTCTTTAAGGTATTGAAGTAGGAGATCATAGTAACAAAAGCATAAATCTCATCGAGTGAGAGCACCCCTTGTTTTTTAATGAGATTGAGCTCCCTGTCTAGGTTCGGTACAGGGGCCGGTACAGGAAATTGTACTTTGGATAGTGCCTGTATATACCGATAATGCTGGTTGATATCTCCCATCATCGCTACAGGTTTTTCTCTGGCTAAAAACTTTTGGAACTGCTGGATATACCCGTCCAGATCCAGTTTTTGTATGATCGTTTTTTCGCTTGATTCTTCTATTGGCACGTCTGAAGTTTCCTCAATTTAGTAAATATCCGCATTATAGCGAATTTTATGCAGGTTGAAAAAAGTGCTTCTGCAGTTTCAGAGGCACCGACTCTATAAAGATTAAAAATTGTATCCCACCTTGATGATCGTTTTGGTATCCGTCGTTTCAAATCCTATCGGAGGAAGATTGTCGTAGCGTACTTCTTCTTCCAAATTGACATTGATATCTTCAGCCACTGTAAAATTTAAACCTGCTACAGCCAGGAGTTCATAGTCATCTGAAAAATTTTCGAAGTTTTCAAGGAGAGCCATTTTGACATATAGCGCACTTACTTTATTGAGCTGATTCGTATATTCAAGATACTGGTTGAAGGAAAAGAAGGTCTCTTCGGGCTGATCATTTGAATACTGCTCTATATTGTAGGCAATACCTGCTCTCAGTTTGAATATATGCTGGCCGTCGTCAAAGAGCTTTTTACCCACACCCGCAGCCAGTGATGATTTATTGTCATAGTTTCTAAATTCATTGCGTAACCAATGTGCGGAAGTATAAACCAGCCATTTTTCGATCACGAACTGTTCTAAAGCGAGATTCGCAGTGTACTCCTCATTATCTCTGACATTATTGTTCTCTGTCACAAAGGCACTTGCATCGAACATGATCTGCAATGGGTTGTCGTTATATCCTGATGTCGTGACCGAAAAGGTATATTTACCATTCAGGCTGAATGTCTCTGTATTTCCTGTAACATTTGAAAAACCGATGTTGATGCTTTGCTTCACCTCTTTACTCGCCTTGAGCTTTTTATAGGTTGAGAATTCTGATGCTACATTGGAGACCTTGACTTCATCGGCCATGACCACGACTGATACTAGAAAAGTCAATACAGTTACTATGCTTATGCGTTTCATGTTTTTCCTTATGCTTTGGTATTTAAAAGCCGTGACTATAGCATAAGCATGGTCAAAGTATGGTGGTTTTTCATTTTGAAGCGCAAAAAAGGTGAGGGAAATGACTTATGCTTCTCCCCGTATCTGATACGTGATGTCCCCTGCACCAAAGGCTGTCACAAGCCCATCACTGTACTCTTGTATGATATGCCCGTCTTTAAAGACTTTGACAATACCGTCTTCCTTCGTCACAGAGTCCGCCATATGAAGGGTATAACGGCTGAAGGCTCCTTTGAGGTCTATATCCACCTTTAACTCGCCTGCAGACCATATAGGGAGGATCACCAGTTCATCCACCCCTTCAAAACACTCTACAAACCCCTGCAGGTTATCCATCGTACGGCTGTACTTATGCGGCTGCCAAATGACATTGAGTTTGGAAAAATTGCGTAGGGCTTTATAGGTTTGCAGTGACTCCATCGTGACCTTTATCTCTGTGGGATGATGTCCATAGTCATCGATCACCACACACTCCTCTTGGTTTTGCACAATGTCGAAACGTTTTTTGATCCCTTTGTAGTGCAGAAGGTTTTTCTTTATATCTTCTACGTTTTCACCCAGCTTCAAAGCACCCAGTATCGCCAATGATGCATCTAAAGCAATGTGGTTTCCAAAACCGAATACCTCAAATGCACCCAGGTTTAAAAGTTCGAATTTTGTATGCGGTTCCCCATCTACCAGAACAAACTCTATATTTTTGATGTCTTTGGAAGGATAGAGCTTAATACTCTCCATCTCCAAAGAAGCAAGGAATTCATCTTCTGCATTGATCACGCGTATCTGCGCCAGTGACAGAAAGTTTCTATAGGCAGTGTAAAAACGCTCTTCGTCATACCCGTAGTACTCCATATGCTCCGGTTCCACATTGGTCACGATCGCAAGATAGGGATTGGAATTCAAGAAACTCTCATCACTCTCATCGGCTTCAAAGACCACTTTGTTGTTCGGGTAATTCCGTACGTTTGAGCCAAACTCTTTACTGATGGCACCGATAAGTGCATTGGACTCAGGTATGATCGATGCGAGCATGGCTGAAGTCGTACTCTTACCGTGGGCTCCGCCCACCGCATAGACCTCTTTTTCACCCAGTATACTCTTTAGCGCCTCTTTACGTGAAAGCAGTTCTATACCCAGTTCCTTTGCTCTTTGATACTCAGGATTATTGGGACGTACCGCTGCAGAGTAGATCACTCTGTCGACACCCTCCACCGCATCCGCATGGTGCGGAATGGTGATCTTTGCATCAAAATTCGTTGCCAGGTCATTGGTGATCTCTGTCTGCTTGATATCAGAACCGGAGATCTTATGTCCATCATTGAAAAGAAATTTGGCCAATGCAGAGAGTCCGATTCCCCCGATGCCGATAAAGTGGATCTTTTTCATCGCTATTGTTCCTTGCTTTCTTCAAGCACTCTGAGCTCCTCTTGTGCCTGCTTGACATGGGTGTCAAACTTTGCAAGCAGTGCTTCAGTTGGTTCTGTAAATGTCTGTATGAAGAACGCCAGAGGATCATGGGCATCTACCCCTTCTACATCGACAATATTTTCGATGAAATCTTCAAAACTCTTTCCTTCCATCACTGCAGCTACATGCACCATCATTGCATCCTTCAAACCTGCATGGTCGATCGTATAGTGCAATACAAGAAAGATCTCCTTGGCACCCTTTGTGTCATTTTCACTGTAACGCTGAATCCCATGCTCATAAATGGCTCTGGCTGTGGCAAGATCTTCTGCATCATTCATATCAAACGACTGGGAGGTAGTGAGTTTTTCAGCCAGTCTGTCAAAAGCTGTGTTGACAATGAAGGTAAAGATCTCATTGATCTCATCTTCCGAAGCTTCAATGATGAGCTGTGCATCCAAAAGCTGATACCCTTTTGCAATGCTCTCTTCTTCCTTGCACTCTTTTTCAAGTCTTTGAATATTTGCCAGAAACTCTGGATCTTTTTTTAACTCTTCTACGTGTATTTCTGGGGTTTCCATTATTGCTCCAATGCCAATTTAATTCGTTCTAATGCTTCTCTTGTTTGCGCTTCTTCGTACACAAGGGCCAGTCTTACATACCCTTGACCTTCCCCTTCACGTCCTAAAAATGAACCTGGAAGGACTTTAAGATTATACTCTCTATAAAGTTTGATCGTAAAGGCGATCTCATCTTCCACTTTGAGCCAAATGTAAAATGTGGCTTCCGGTGCTTCAATACCTAGAACCTCTTTGGCCACTTCAAAATTCTTTTTGTATTTGTCTCTGAATGTGTTGACATGCTCCTGGTCTGTCCAAGCTGCTGCAGCGGCATGCTGCAACGGCAATGGAGAAGCACACCCGACATAGGTCCTATAGACCATATACGCTTTGAGTATCTCCGCGTCTCCCGCGATGTATCCAGAACGCAGCCCCGGTGCAGAGGAACGTTTGGAGATCGAGTTGATCACCAACACATTTTTAAAACTTTCATTCCCCACTTCCAGACTCGCATTGAGCAGTGAAGGGAGTGGCTCATCCAAATAGAGGTCCACATAGCACTCATCATTGAGAAGCACAAAATCATGTTTCAATGCGAGTTCTACCCAACGCTTTAGATCTTCCATAGACATCAATGAGGATGTAGGGTTGTTAGGGGAATTGAGTATTACCAGGTCCGATTTTGCCAATGCCTCCTCA